>JBILUU010000273.1:0-4408 GCA_044370815.1 Bacteroidia bacterium | reverse complement strand
TTGGGTGATTTTCCTCTGTTGCTAGCGCCAATGGAAGATGTGAGCGATCCGCCTTTTAGAGCAGTTTGTAAGCAAAACGGAGCCGATTTAATGTACACTGAATTTATTTCTTCCGAAGGTCTTATCAGAAGCGCTGCTAAAAGCATGCAAAAGCTCGATATTTTTGACTACGAGCGACCTATTGGTATTCAAATTTTTGGAGGTGATATTGACAGTATGCGCGAGTCGGCCATTATTTCGGCTAGCGTTGGTCCCGATTTGGTTGATATTAATTACGGCTGCCCTGTAAAAAATGTGGCTTGCAGAGGTGCCGGTGCTGCGCTGTTGCGCGATGTGCCCAAAATGGTTGCCATAACGGCCGAAATTGTAAAGGCAGTTAACCTTCCGGTAACTGTAAAAACAAGATTAGGTTGGGATGAAAACACTAAAAATGTACCTGAGGTAGCAGAGCGTTTACAAGATATTGGCATCAAAGCGCTATCTGTACATGGCCGTACAAGGGTGCAAATGTACAAAGGAGAAGCCGACTGGACATTGATTAGGGAAATCAAAGAAAATCCGCGTATTACTATCCCAATCTTTGGGAATGGCGATGTTGACAGCCCTGAAAAGGCCTTGCACATGAAGAATACTTATGGTGTTGATGGCATTATGATTGGTCGTGCTTCTATTGGTTATCCATGGATTTTTAATGAAATAAAGCACTTTTTAAAAACAGGCGAACATTTACCAAAACCATTGGTAGCTGAGCGCGTGGCTGTTTGTAAACAACATTTAGATTTTTCTATAAAATGGAAAAAACAAGTGTTAGGAATATTAGAAATGCGTAGGCATTATGCTAACTATTTTAAGGGTTTTCACGACTTTAAACCCTATCGTATGCGCCTTGTTACAACAAGCGATATTGATGAAATTTATCATACCTTAGAAGAAATAAAAAACAATTACAGTGGGGCCGAAAATCCTGCCTTGCTAACCACATAAAAATATAATTATATGAAATTTGGAGTAGTGATTTTCCCGGGTTCAAACTGCGATGCTGACATGATTTATGTATTGCAAACCATCATGAAGCAGGAAGTAGTATCATTGTGGCACAAGGATACAGATTTACAAGGATGCGACTTTATTGTGCTGCCCGGTGGTTTTTCGTTTGGCGACTACTTGCGCTCCGGTGCTATTGCACGCTTTTCTCCCATTATGGAAAAGGTAATTGACTTTGCCCATGCGGGTGGTTATGTATTTGGTGTATGCAATGGTTTTCAAATTTTGTGCGAAGCGGGATTGGTGCCGGGTGCACTGCTGCACAATAATAATCAGCGCTTCAACTGCAAAAATGTTTACATCAAAGCTGCCCAAAACAATACGCTTATTACGCAAGCTTGCCCTACTGATAAAGCATTAAAAATTCCTATCGCCCATGGCGAGGGTCGATATTTTACAGATGAGAAAACATTGGCACAAATGAAAGCAAACGGACAAATTTTGTTCAACTATTGTGATGCCGATGGTCAGCTTACTGAACATGCCAATCCAAATGGCTCTATTGAAAATATTGCAGGTGTTTGTAATGCACAAAAAAATGTTTTTGGGATGATGCCACATCCTGAAAGGGCCGCGGATATTAACCTTGGCAATACTCACGGTCTTCATATTTTTGAATCAATAATAAAGATGGTTACGGCCTAACAAACCCAGTGATATCCAGCACTGTATAGTTACCCATTTATACAGTTTGGTTGAGGCATAACTTATTATCCCCATTTGATTTGGTGTAGGCATGTATTAAAACTATTTATTATACAAGCTAATACCTAAGGAAAACACCTTGTGATCCAATAGATTTACGTGCTAAATATCGCAAAGTTTGAGAGCTCATCGCTATCCTATTGTGAATGATGTATAAATGTATTATGTTTGAAACAATATGAACCACACCACGGACACAACTTTATTAAACACTAAGACACAGCTTACGCGCAATGAGTCTGCTTTTGTGCAGTGTTTGCTGTATTTTGACGTGTTTCAATATCCGCTAACAGCGAAAGAAGTTTATCGATTTTGCGAATCACCTCAGCCCAATGAAAGCGCATGTGAAGCCGCTCTCGAAACTTTGGTTAAGAAAAAAATAATTAAAAAAAAATATGAATATTATTTTGTAAACGATTCTGAACATGTTGTAGAGAGACGCATCATAGGCAATGCAATGGCTCAAAAAATTCTGCCTAAAGCGCTGCGATATGGTCGCTTTATTGCAAAGTTTCCTTTTGTAGAAACAGTTTGTATTTCGGGTGGACTATCAAAAAACTATATTGATGAACATGGCGATGTAGATTTTTTTATCATTACTAAACCACAGCGTTTGTGGCTTTGCCGCAGCCTTTTGGTTGGGTTTAAGAAAATTTTTTTACTGAATTCGCGTAAGTATTTTTGTGTCAATTATTTTGTCGATAGTAACAATTTGAGTATTCCAGACCGCAATATTTTTACTGCTACAGAAATAGCCACGCTCATCCCTGTAAGCAACCAAGCAGGTTACATACAATTCTTGACAGATAACAATTGGATAGCAACATACTTTCCTAATATAAATATTCAACATCAAATTAACGATCGGCCTATTAAACAAGCCAGCATAAAGCCAATTGGAGAGTGGCTTTTTAGAGGAAAATTAGGGGATTTTACCGACAAGTTCCTATTTAGGTTAACACTCAAAGTGTGGCAAAAAAAATTCAAACATTTTAGTCAAGATGATTTTGATTTACACATGCGCTCACGCAAAAATGTAAGCAAACACCACCCGGGAGGATTTCAGGAAAAAGTGCTGAACAGGTTATCGGCAGCACAGGAAAAATTTTGTAACACGCATCAGATAATATTTTCCGATTGATGAAGGTACTGTTTACACATTCTTATTTTTTGCGTTTTGATGCCAAGCAGTGGGAGCTGCAGCAGCCCTACGCTCCTTTAGGCACCATGTATGCCGCAGCTGTATTACGTAAAGCGGGTTTTGAGGTGCAATTGCATGATGTGATGTTTGCTGAAAGTGCTTCAGAAATAAATAAGCCTTTGCAAACCTACAAGCCCAACTGGTTGGTTATTTATGACGATGGTTTTAACTACCTCACCAAAATGTGCCTAACCAACATGCGCGAAGCAGCATTTGAGATGATTCAAATTGCTAAGAGGGAAGGCTGCAAAGTTGCTGTATCAAGCTCTGACAGTACCGATCATTATGCCTCCTATTTGCAAAAAGGTGCAGATGCTATTTTATTGGGCGAGGCAGAAGAAACTTTAGAAGAGCTTATGAGCAAAGATGCCTTAGGTGCCGATTGGACAGACATTAAGGGCATTGCGTGCATGATGAATGAGGTGCCTATGTGCAACCCTCGTAGGCCCGTAATAAAACAATTAGATGAGATTCCTTTTCCTGCTTGGGACCTTGTTGATATTGATTCGTACAAAAAACGTTGGATACAATCGAGTGGATATTTTTCAATCAACATGGGCACTACAAGAGGGTGCCCGTACAAGTGCAATTGGTGCGCCAAACCTATTTACGGAAACCGCTACAATAGCCGTTCGCCCGAAAATGCAGTGGCCGAAATAAAAATGTTGTATGAAAAATATCGGTTTGATCATATTTGGTTTTGCGATGATATTTTTGGGTTAAAGCCCGGATGGGTGCAGGCATTTGCCGATTTGATAGAAAAAGAGAAACTACATTTCAATTTTAAAATTCAGTCGAGGGTAGACCTTTTACTTGAAGATGAACAAATCGCTCACCTTGCTCGAGCAGGATGTAATAATGTATGGGTGGGCGCAGAGAGCGGTTCGCAGAAGATACTTGATGCGATGGATAAAGGCACCAAAGTAGAACAAATTTATACCGCCACACGTTTATTAAAGAAAAATGGGATTAAGCCGGCCTTCTTTATTCAGTTTGGCTATCCCGGAGAAAACATGAAAGATATTGAGCAAACAATGCGCATGATTAATGATTTGCTTCCGGAAGATATTGGGGTATCGGTTTCTTACCCACTTCCCGGTACCAAGTTTTATGAGCAGGTAAAGCATGAGCTCAGTGGTAAGGCCAATTGGTCAGATTCAGACGATTTAGCGCTGATGTTTAAACATACCTATTCGGCACAATTTTACAGGCAACTTCACCGTTATGTGCACAAAAATTACAGAAAGCAACAGGCGCTTCAAACCCTTAAAGATCTATTAAAATTGCAAAAAAAATCTAATTTTGGTACTTTGAAGCGTGCTTTGTCGTATGTATGGTATGTACCTGCCAGTATGATTGAAAAACAAAAACTAAAACAACTGCACCATGAATAATACCAAAGAAGCATTTAATAGGGCTGCCGTTGATTATGATATTAGTTTTACCAACACGCCCATC
>JBILUU010000361.1:0-3271 GCA_044370815.1 Bacteroidia bacterium | reverse complement strand
TGGAATTACCTTGAACAAATTTTAAAAACCAGAAAGGCCGATGTGCTTGAAATTAATTGTGGTACAGGAGAAGATGCGCTTTGGCTATCGAAACATTGCTATAGCGTAACCGCCACAGACTTGGCAGGAAGTATGATAACGGTTGCCGAAAGTAAAAAAATTATTGCGGGAGTTCAGAATGTTTCGTTTAAAACAGTTGATTTCTTTAACCTGCATAAAACATTAGCCCCTCAACAATACGATTTTATTTTCAGCAACTTTGGCGGACTTAATTGCGCCAACGAGCCCGAGTTGGAGCTATTGACCAAGGATTTCGCAAAGCTGCTCTATCCGGGAGGAAAAATAGTGATGGTAGTAATGGGAAAGTATTGCTTGTGGGAAACACTTTACTTTATGATGAAGTTTAAGTTTGGAAAAGCATTGCGCAGGTGGGATAACAAGGGTGTTCATACCATTATTGAAGAAGAAGAGTTTGAAACATGGTATTACAGCATTGGTAGTTTGAAAAAAATATTTGCTCCTTATTTCACACTCACAGATGTGAAACCTATTGCCTTTGCTGTTCCTCCGTCATACATGCAGCCATTTTTTAACAGAAAACCAAATTGGCTCGCTCGTTTGAATAAATGGGATAGTTTTTTTTCAAAGTGGCGCTTATTAGCCAATTTCAGCGATCATTTGGTGTTGACTTTTGAATTGAAAAATCCGGTGGATTGAGCGCATGGCAAATCAACACAAAGTAGTATTTACACATGGTTATTTTTTACATGAAGACCCAAAAGAAAGGGTAATCATGAGACCTTACCCACCATTGGGTATTTTATATTTGAGTGCCTATTTAGAACAAAACGGCATTGATAACGAGGTGTTTGATGCTACCTTTTCAACCCCTGAATTATTGAAAGCTTATTTGCTTGAAAACAAGCCCGCTATTATTGGTATTTACACCAACTTAATGACTAAGATTAATGTTTTAAAAATCATTGATATAGTCAAACATGAGCCAACCTTAAAGAATACCAAAGTGATTTTGGGTGGTCCGGAAGTACGCAATCATGCCGAAAACTTTTTGAGGTATGGTGCGGATGTGATTGTTTTGGGAGAAGGAGAGGAAACCATGCTTGAGCTTGTTAATCATTTCATTCAGGGTTCAAAGGAAAGTCTTTTAAGCATCAAAAGTATTGCTTTTATGAACGAGCATAATCAGCTGCAACTTACCGAAAGTAGACCCCTGCTTAAGCAAATTGATTTGCTTCCTATGCCCAACCGCAAAAAAATAAATATGCAACTGTACTTTGATGCGTGGAAGAAACATCATGGACAGAGTGTGGTTTCGGTAAGCACAATGCGCGGCTGCCCCTATACTTGTAAATGGTGCAGCAGGGCTGTTTATGGTCAAAGTTATCGCAGAAAAAGTGCCAAGTTGGTAGTTGATGAAATGGAGTATTTAAAAAACACTTACCAAGCAGATGCTATTTGGTTTGTTGATGATGTGTTTACCGTAAGCTTCAAGTGGTTAAAGGAGTTTGCCGATGAGGTGGCAGCCAGAAAATTGGTTTTCCCCTATGAAATCATTACAAGGGCCGATCGAATGAATGAGGAGGTCATTGATTTATTGAAAGCCAGCGGTTGCTTCCGCGTATGGATTGGTGCCGAAAGTGGCTCTCAAAAAATAATTGATGCCATGGACAGACGCGTAGATGTAGCGGTAGTGCGCCAAATGATTCAGCTTTCGCAAAAAAAAGGCATACAGGCAGGTACTTTCATCATGTTGGGTTATCCGGGCGAAACCACCGCAGATATCAATGAAACAATCCATCATTTAAAGGTGTCCAATCCTGATTTGTATACCATTACCATTGCCTACCCAATTAAGGGAACCCCTCTTTACCAAGAGGTTGAAGCTGATTTTACAGTTTTTCCGGAGTGGGACAAGGGCACCGACCGCGATATTGACTTTAAGCGCACCTACAATAAAAAGTTTTATGAATATGCCGTAAGGTTGGTATATAATGAGGTGCGTTACCACAAAGAAAAACTGAAAGCCGACACCAATTATTTGTTGCTTCCTTATTTAAAAGCCAAAAGCATTGCAGCTAGAGGGGCTATGTTGTATGAACGATTAAAATCATGAAATCGCTTACATTTCCCAAGCTGATCATTATTACCATTGGAATAACCTCTGTAGTATTTTTTTTAAGCTTTAAATGGGTTAATAATCAGTGGCGCTATAATATTGCCAGTGATGGAAAAGGTTATTACATCTATTTACCCGCAGCATTTATCTATCATGATTTCAGTTATGAATTTACCAAACAAACAGAGTTACAACATTATTCAGGGGATATACAGCCCCCGGTAGCAACGCTCTCCAACGGTGAAAAGCTCAATAAGTATTTCGTTGGAGAAGCCATTTTGTTGTTGCCATTTTTTTTGATTGCCTACTTGCTGTCGATTATATGTGGTGCAGCAGTTGATGGATACAGTCTTGTTTTTCAGGCAATGGTGAGTATAGCTGCTCTTTTTTATGCGCTTGCGGGACTTTGGCAAATGAAACGGTTGCTTCTGCGTTTTCAAGTATCAGAAAATATTATTGCGTTGGTTATGCTGCTGCTGTTTGCCGGCACAAATTTGCTTCATTACACACTGATGGAACCATCCATGTCGCACGTGTACTCATTCTTTGCCATTACAAGCTTTTTGGCTGTTACCGGTGATTATTGCATTCACAAAAAAGCTATACAGTTGTTTACTATGGCAAGTTTATTGGGCATTATTTGTTTAATACGACCGGTAAATGTGCTCATTGTGCTTACAGTACCTTTTATTGGGTTCATGTTGAATAAACAAGTGTTGTCTCCTCTTGGTAAACAGTCCTTTACCTATGTTGTAGCTGCCTGTGTGTTTTCGTGCATTGTTTTTATTCAATTATTGATGTATAAGTTACAGGTTGGCGAATGGTTGGTTTGGGCTTATGTTGATGAGGGCTTCAATTTTCGAAACCCTCACTTTTTTGATTTTTTATGCTCTTTTAGAAAGGGTTGGTTGGTTTATACGCCTGTATTTGCTGTGTCATTGTTGGCAGCATTTTATGTTTGGAGAAAAAATATGGTGCTTTTGAGTGCCTTTTTTATTCCGTTTGTTTTGATTATTTATGTTTTATCTAGTTGGCACGATTGGGCTTACGGAGCAAGTTTTGGCAGCAGACCAATGGTAGATTTTAGTGGATATGCAATCATGCCGTTGGCCTTGTGCTTCAATCAAATTAAGA
>JBILUU010000124.1:0-7715 GCA_044370815.1 Bacteroidia bacterium | reverse complement strand
TTTGATGTTCAAACTTACATTTTTTTCTCAATCCATACGGTACTCGAATTTAATGTTGTAGTGCCATTGTCGGATACCTGCACCACATGCATGGCTTCAATCAATTTTATGGCATTGCCCAATTCATCAATTAAATCCTCGGGAAGCATTCCACGGTGGCCAAATTTTTCGGCAGCCAAATCACCTGCAAGTCCATGTATGTAGGCACCTGCAATACATGCCTCCGTTTGGTTTAATCCTTGTGCAAGAAGCGCCAATATAACGCCTGTTAAAGCATCGCCACTGCCGCCTTTAGCCATACCCGGGTTACCGGTAGGATTAAAATAATAATTACCAAGTGGTGTGGTGATACAGGTGTACGCACCCTTAAATAATACAAAGCAATTGTATTTGATTGAGAAATCTTTTTGCATTTTCATGCGCTCAAAACTATTGCTCCACTTGCCGCATAATCTTTCAAACTCTTTGGGATGCGGAGTAAGCATGCTGCCGGCAGGCAAGAATGAAAGCCAGGTTTTATTGTCGGCAAGGATATTCAGCGCATCGGCATCTAGCAGCAGAGGAACCTTACATTGCTGAATGAGTAACTTGAGCATACTTTGTGTAGCAGCAGATTTTCCTATGCCACAACCGGCAGCAATCACCTCATAATTTTCTAAATCAGGCAAGTCTGAAATGCATGTTTCGTTGTTGCTGGCATGAAACATTGCCGAAGGCAAATAAATATTTAGTGCAGGTTGCAGCGATTTTACACTATGCACCGTTACAAGCCCAACACCTGATCGCGCACACGCTTTTGCGCATAGCAATGCTGCTCCTTGCTTACCCTCTGAACCGCTAATTATGAGTGCGTGACCAAAATTTCCTTTGTGTGCAAATCGTTTGCGAGGTACAAGCAAATCGCGCACATCATTGCTATCGGTAAGATAATATTTGGTAGATTCCTCTTTGATGAAATTCGCATTCAGACCAATATCAAGCAACTTTACTTTCCCACAGTATTCCTGACTTTCGGGTAATAAAAAGGCCAACTTCATCAACTGAAAAGATAAAGTAACCGTGGCACAAACAATACTGCTGTTACTTGCAAAGGGCTCATCACAAGGCAAACCCGAAGGCACATCCACAGCAATTTTAATATTGGGCAATGCGTTAATAAAATCTATTGCCTCCTTGGTCAATCCTGTTGCAATTCCTTTCATCCCGGTTCCTAACAGGGCATCAATAATATAGGCCTCATCACTGCTTTGAGGAAAATCATCTTTACTCCTTATCTCATGCAGTTTTACTCCGCTGAGCGCTTTCAATCTTTCTAAATTAATTTCAAAATCTACCGAGCCGCTTTCCTTTTCCTTGATAACAAATACCTCAATATTTTTACCTGCCGATGTCAACAATCTGGCAAGCGCAAGACCATCGCCTCCATTATTGCCTTGACCGCAATAAATGTGATACTTTAAATTGTTATAATCATTTATAATCACTTCAAACAGTGCACAAGCTGCACGCTCCATCAACAGTATAGAAGCCACAGGCTCGTTTGCAATGGTATGTGCATCGCATCTTTGCATCTGTTCTCTTGAAAATATTTTTTGCATGATCAGTTGGTATTTAAGTGGTGGTCTATCTCTAATATCTTGCTCAACAATTTTTTGTTCTCATCATTATTTATAATCCAATTGGCATGCGCTGTGCGCTGTTCATCAGTCCATTGATTATTTACACGCTGCATAATTTGCTCCACACTTTGCCCATCTCTTTTCATCACTCTATTAATTCTTACAGTCATTGGAGCAACTACTGCAATTATACCATCTAAATTTTTGTAGGAGCCGCTCTCAAATAAAATTGCTGCTTCCTTTAGCACATATTTTTTATGGGCATACTTTTGGCACCATCGTTGAAACCATTCTTCAACTTTGGGATGAATGATTTTATTAAGCAATGCCAATTTTTCGGGCTGTTGAAAGACAATAGATGCGATTAACTTTTTATCGGCTAGCCCGGTGCTATGATCAATCACATCAACCGATAACTGTCGATTGATTTGCTCTAAAACATCGGGCTTATTGAGTATTTTTTTGGCCTCATCATCGGCATAAAAAACAGGCACACCAAGCGCTTCAAAAATGCTTGCTATATATGATTTGCCCGAGCCAATTCCACCGGTTAAGCCAATTTTTTTCAAATCTTTCGCATAATAAATTCAACCTGAGGGTTGATTAATTTTACTTTACTTACCAAATCGGGTTGCCTGATTAATTTTACTTTGATGCGATTGTTTGTAATTTCATTTGTAGCGGCAAAGTCGGCTTCAATCAAAAACATTTCGGGCTTTACTAATTCATAGTTGGCCAATGAAACGTTATAGGTTACTTTAATTTCGGAAGGGAAAGTTTTTACAACATAACCAAAGGGCATGTTTTTTACTCTAACCGGTAAAACGATTTCGGCTTCGGTATATTTTTCGGCAGGTATCTCGGCCACCACAGCATGTAAACCATAGTCTACACTCTTTAGTTGCTGGTTTTTAAGCAGAAGAATGTGTTGTTTGGTTGATGATATGTTGGTAATATTTTTTGGACTAGTTTCCAAGAAGTTGATTTGATCGAGCAAGCTTTTTGGTCCTTTCACAATGATGTTGGCAGGTATTACTTTTACCTTTCCTTTGAGTTGATACTGCTTGGCAAAACTGTAAGTAAGGTTTAATCTTACAGGAACAATTTTTTGCGATTTTTGATCAAATACAAATGTTACCGTATCCGGAATAATTTTTTCTACCTTTATGCTACCGCCTAGTTGCTCTGCCATTGAGCTAAGCTGATTGTTGAGGAGTATATAGTAAATTTCGTTATCGTTGTTGTTGTTGCTGCTGAATTGCTTCTTCACATTTGATGCATCAATAAACAAAGTATCGCGTTTGGCGCTGTATTGCACGCCAAGCAAAGCAAACCCTGTAGCTTTTATTCGAACCGAAATTTTAGACGGCAATTCTTCGACTAGAATTTTATTGGCTGGTAAATTTAGGAAACAAGCATTGAAAGAAATATCGGCAGTATATTCTTTACTGAATACGGTTAGCAACCAAAACAAACAAGAAAACAACAAGCATATTAAAAAAACATACAACCTTTTGTCGAGGCGCTTTGGAGAAAACCTGATAAGCATGGCTTTTCTTTTAACCCTTCCGTTTTTTTTCATGCACCATTAGTATTACAACAAAATTAACTATTTATTGTAAACACAAGCGTAAAATCAAAAAGGCAGCTGTATTATTGCTGTTGTCCCAACACTGTTGTTTGATCCATTGAAACAGCCGATTTCTCGAATTTAAGTTTGATGCCTGTTTCAGTTTCAATGATTATTGTAGTTTCTTGCACCTCTGAAACTTTTCCGTGCAAACCACCTATGGTAACAATTTTATCCCCTTTTTTGAGATTGTCGCGAAACTTTTTTTGCTCCTTGGCTTTTTTCATTTGTGGACGTATCATGAAAAAGTAAAACACAATAATCATCATCACGATAAAACCCAAGTTGACGATTGAACCGCCACCGCCACCGTTAGGCGATGGCCCCATTAATAGAACATTTAAAATCATATGATTGTATTTATATATTATTTAGAAACCTGATTTACCTCTCCGCTGATGGTAAGCAATCGTGTGCTTGGTATACAGTTGGTAACTAACGTAACCGACTTATTTTGCTTACCATGTTTACCTACGCTATTAAAAATCACTTCTATTTCACCACTATCACCGGGCTCAATAGGTTGTGTGGGATACTTAGGAACCGTGCAGCCGCAATTCCCTCTGGCATCGCCAATAATTAAATCGGCACTGCCTGTATTTTTAAATTTAAAAGCATGCTTTACCTGATCACCTTCCTTGATGGTGCCAAAGTCAAAATTGGTTGCCTCAAAAGTAATTTGTGGTTTGTCTGACGACTCATCGTTAACATCATGTTTCACCACATCGGTGTCAATCTTTGGATCAAACCCATCAGATTTATTTCCGCTGCATGCATGCAAAAAAGATACCGCAGCAATCAATAACATTGTTTTTACAGTTAACTTCATGTGCTTGTGTATTTATTCGATTAAACCTCTTCCTTCTTTTTTAATTTTTCCTTCGGTTTTATACTTGTCAAAAACCTTATCTAAAATACCGTTTATAAAAACCTTGCTTTTAGGGCTGCTGTAATCTTTTGAAAGTTCAATATACTCGTTCAGGGTAACCTTTACGGGAATATTTTTAAAGCTTACGGCCTCTGTAATTGCCATTTTCATTAATAATATATCAACCATAGCAATACGCTCCACCTCCCAATTTTCGGCCATTTTTGCAATTACTTTCTCGTTTTCTTGTTCTTGTAAAAGTGTTTTGGCGTATAGCTCAAGCACAAACTTTCTGTCATCTTCTTCATCCTTGTATAAAGACATCAAAGTTTTATTTTCGTTGTCTGACGGCTTAAAATCTTCAATTGTTTTTATCACTGCATTGTAAACAGTTTGAAAATCATCAACCCAAACAATACTTTTTTCTTCGAAATAAAACTGAAACGGTTCAAAGTCGAACAAAAGTTCTTTTACAATATGCAACCATAATTTTTTATCTTCTTCGAAATCGGCTGATGCTGCCTGCATGTATGCTTTATACTTCTCATCATTTTTTACAACCGCAAAAAACTTTTTTATGAGTTCAGGTTCATCGTTCCATGAAACTTTTTTGTTATTACACTTTTTACCTAGTTCAATATTAGAGGAAAGCAGGGCTGCCACCTTGTTTTCGGCAAAACGCATATTGGGATTTAAATCCTCAGCACTTGGTAATCGTCTTACCTTGGCCATTTCAATTTCCTGAAGTGCCTGATGGGTAATTTCGGGAATGAGCAACAGGAAATAGAGATACAAGTCGTAAACCTTTTCGATGGCACTCAATAATTCCTTCTCGCCACGGGCGATTTCAAACTTACCTGAGTGAAGTAAGGCGGCATATAATGAATGAAACGCCTTTACTCTGAGGTGCCTTCTGTTTAGCATTGAAAAAATAATTGTTTAACTGTTAAGCACTGACTTCACCCGAAATTGGGAACATTAAAATGAAATTTTAACTTTACCTATTTCTTCAATTCGCTTCTCGGCAATTGCTTTTGCAGCGGCAATAGTGGTAATATTCTCAGATTGTGCCGTTCTTAAAATAGATCCGGCAAGGTCGTAAATTTTAGAAGCATTGTTCATGGCTGCCTCGCGGTTGTAACCGTGCAACTCACTGTATACGTTGATCAAACCACCTGCATTAATTAAAAAGTCGGGAGCCCATACAATGCCTTTGTCTAATAACATTTTACCATGTATGTTTTCATCTTCCAACTGATTGTTGGCAGCACCGGCTATGATTGAACATTTGAGCTTACTGATAGAATCGGAGTTAACTGTTGCTCCTAATGCACAAGGCGCATAAATATCCATATCGGCTTCATATACATCCTTGGCTGAGAATACAGTGGCTCCTGTTTTTTTAGCACATTCGGTTAACTTCTCTTCATGAATATCATAAATAGTCACCTTTGCGCCTTCTTTTACTAAATAATCAACCAGGTTTTCGCCTACATTTCCAATTCCCTGCACAAATATTTTTTTGCCACTCAATGAATCGCTTCCGTAGGCAAATTTAGCACTTGCTTTCATTCCCATGTACACACCAAAAGCAGTTACAGGTGAAGGATCACCGCTACCACCCATTGATTCGGGTATTCCGGTAACGTGGTTGGTTTCCATTTTTACATATTCCATGTCTTTGGTACCAATGCCAACATCCTCTGCAGTAATATACTTACCCGCAAGACTGTTTACAAATTTACCAAATCTGCGCATGAGCGCTTCAGTCTTTATTTTTTTGCTATCGCCAATAATTACGGCCTTTCCCCCACCTAAATTAAGGCCACTGATTGCTGCCTTGTAGGTCATTCCCCTGCTTAAACGAAGTACATCATTGAGGGCCTCCGATTCGTTGTTGTATGCCCACATGCGTGTTCCGCCTAAGGCAGGACCGAGTGTGGTGTTATGAATAGCAATAATTGCCTTTAGTCCAATTTCATTATCATTACAGAAAACAACCTGCTCGTGATTGTTGATGCTCATTTGCTTAATTACAGATCCGCTTGCCTGTGTCATTTCCTTTATTTCTTGCGTGGTAGCCATGTGATTTATGTGTTAGTTATACGCTCCCTGTTTTTATAAAAAATCAGAGCGCAAAAGTAACTTTATTTTGTGAAGCAACAAACCTTTCATGCCAATTAATCTCAAAAGCACCCCAGTGAAAGCATAGCATTGTAAAAAAGTAACATGTATGCCTCTGTAATTCAAATGTATAAACAATTAGCGAAGGCACCCCCCTATGAAGCAATCTGCACCTAAATTAATAATTCAATGAGGAATGATAAAAAGCATTTAATTTGCAACTCAAATGGCAGCTAAAAAAACTATTTTGATTTTTATTGATTGGTATTTGCCGGGTTTCAAGGCAGGCGGACCCATTCAATCATGTGCCAATTTGGTGAGCCATCTTAAAGGAGATTTTAACTTTAAAATTATTACCCGCGATACTGACTATTGCGAAACAATTCCCTACCCTGCCGTTAAAAGTAATGCATGGAATATGATTGATGAGCAAACGCAAGTGTATTATTTGAGCGCTGATTGCTTGACAAGGCGAGAAATGCAACGTTTAGTTAATGAAACAGCATTTGATATAGCTTATTTAAATGGAATATTCTCCTTTTCTTTTACCATCATTCCGCTGTTTTACCTGCGTAAGTTATCAGATAAAAAAATTATTGTTGCTGCACGAGGCATGTTAGCTCCTGGTGCTTTAGCTATTAAATCATTAAAAAAACAAGTTTTTTTAACTGCTGCGCGTGTAATGAAGTTATTTAATAAGGTAACATTTCATGCCACAAGCTCCGAAGAGCGAAAAGATATTGCACAAGTGTTTGGTAACAATAGCCACATTATGATTGCAGGCAACCTTTCAAAGAAAATTGATCTGCCTTCATTTCATCCTAAAACAAAAACAGCAGGTACACTAAAGCTCATCAACATAGCTAGGGTGGCTCCCGAAAAAAATTTAAAGTTTGCGCTTGAAATATTGAAAGACGTTAGTGCCAATATCATTTTCGATTTTTATGGGCCGGTTTACAATAAGTCCTATTTTGATGAGTGCATGCAATTATTATCTAATATGCCACAACACATCAAGGCAAGTTATAAAGAAGTGATCCCCAACAGCGAGGTACCACAAATACTTAAAAACTACGATGCCATGTTGATGCCTACCTTAGGAGAAAACTTCGGACACATTATTCTTGAATCGTTGATTGCCTCCTGCCCTGTTATTATTAGCGACCAAACGCCCTGGCAACAGCTCGATTCAGACAACTCGGGACGGGCAATACCGCTAAACAATAAGGATGCATTTATTGCAGCCATTGAAATGTTTGCTGCTGCTGACAGTGAAACGCACAATATATTTCGATTGGGGGCTTATCAACGTGCTAAAAAATTTATTGAAAATACCGATACCGCTGCCGCTAATAAAGCACTATTTGATATGTCTTAATTGCAAAAACTTGGATACGTTTTCCTGAATAATTTCTTGTTCTTTTTGTCTTGAAACAAAAAGAACCAAAAAATTCAAGGCTTCATGAAAATTGGC
>JBILUU010000123.1:0-7726 GCA_044370815.1 Bacteroidia bacterium | reverse complement strand
GGCTGAGGGTGTGAGGTGAAATTCTAAATTCTAAATTCTAAATTCTAAATTCTAAATTCTAAATTCTAAATTCTAAATTCTAAATTGTAAATTCTAAATTGTTAATTCTAAATGAATTTAAAAAAAGCTGCCTATATTAATTAAAATACGTAATTACTAATGAAGAGTAAATCAATAAAATTAGCAAATCGCAAAGCTAAACCTGTTGTAAAAACTGTTTCAAAGCCAAAGTACAAATCGCTGCTAAGCGCTATTGGTAATACTATTGAAACTTCAAGAGAAGAAACTTACCGTGTAATTAATACACAATTGGTAAAAGCAAATTGGGAAATTGGCAGACACATAGTACAGTATGAGCAACAAGGTAATGAAAGGGCAGAGTACGGAAGCGACCTTATAGCAAGGCTTTCGAAAGATTTGCAAAATTTATATGGGAAAGGATTTGGCAGACGCAATATATTAGATATGCGTAGATTTTATTTGTGTTTTCAAAAATGGCAGACAGTGTCTGCCAAATTGAGTTGGAGCCACTACATAGTATTGGTGGGGGTTTCCGACAATTATGCAAGAAGTTTTTATGAAAAACAAGCCATTAATGATAAACTTTCTGTACGTGATCTCGAAAGACAAATTGATTCTGCTTTGTTTGAAAGACTAGCACTGAGTAAAGATAAAAAGGGTATTCTTAAACTTGCCCAAAAGGGTCATAAGGCAACTGAAATACATGAAGTTGTTAAAGATCCTTATGTGCTTGATTTTTTAAATATTCCTCAAACGTATCGCCTAAAAGAAAAAGATTTGGAGCGCAAACTTATTGATAATTTGCAGTTGTTTTTACTTGAACTTGGTAAAGGTTTTACCTTTGTGGCAAGGCAATTTAGATTGTCTATCAGAAATAAACATTACCATATTGATCTTGTATTTTATCATCGCATACTAAGATGTTTTGTTATTTTTGATCTTAAAACAGGACATGTAAAACATGGTGATGTGGGGCAAATGAACTTATATCTCAATTATTTTAAAGCCGAAGAAAATGTGGAAGGCGATAATGAACCCATAGGTATTATTCTTTCTGCCGAAAAAGATGAAGTAATGGTAGAGTATGCGTTAGGCGGCATTTCAAATAAAATATTTGTTTCAAAATACCAACTATATTTACCTGATAAAAAACTTTTGCAAAGAAAAATTAAAGCGGTGTTAAAGGAGAAATAGAAATATTAAGCATGCCCGAACAAGAAAAGTATTTAGCGCAGTTTGTCACCGATTGGGGTGAGGGTGTAATTACCTTTATCTAATAATTCGGAATAGGTAAAAAGGCATATACATTATGGAGATAAGCGCTCAATCTTCCAATCATTATTATTGCGCGTAAATTTTAACCTGTCGTGCAAACGACTTGGCCTACCTTGCCAAAATTCAATATTTGAAGGTTTAACAAGGTAACCGCCCCAATGTGGTGGCTTGGGTATGATTGGCGTATCTTTAAATTTATTGGTGTAAAAAGCAAAGGCATCTTCCACCACTTTTCGGCTTTCTATAATTGTGCTCTGTTCTGAGGCCCATGCACCAATGCGACTTTCACGTGGTCTGCTGTTGAAGTAATCAATAGAAGTTTGCTCATCTACTTTGCTGATTATTCCTTCAATTCTAACCTGACGTTCTAACTCTGACCAAAAAAAGTTGAGGCAGACATGATTATTCTTCTCCAGATCATTCCCTTTGTGGCTATTATAATTTGTGTAAAAAACAAATCCTTTGTGATCAAATCCGCGCAACAAAACAATTCTTGAACTTGGCTTGCCCTCGGCCGAAACTGTGCATACATTCATGGCATGCGGCTCAAGAATTTGTGCTTCCACTGCTTGGTGCATCCACAATTCAAATTGTTTGAAAGGATCAACGCTAATATCCTCTTCATTTAAGTAAGCACTGCTATATTCTTTTCGGAGTGTAATAATTTTATTGTTAATCAATTCCATAGTTACTACTTTACACCGTGCATTAGTTTTTTCATAAGTGATGAAATGAGTATCAATACTACACCGCAAATTAGCGCGTAAATGGCTAGTTGATAATAACCATCGGTATAAGCCATTAACTTTTCCATTTTGCCAGCATCATCATTAGGTGTGCTCATTCCGGCACCTAATATTCCTGCCACATATTGTCCGTATGCACTACCTAAAAACCAAAAGCCCATCATCATACCCGATAAATGCTTTGGAGATAGTTTAGTGATAATGGATAAGCCAATAGGTGATAGGCAAAGTTCGCCTAATGTGATTACCAAATAGGCAAGGGCAAATATGTTTAAGGAGGTTACGCCTTCGCTATCAACAAAAAAACGCGTGTAGTAAAATACATAAAACGCTGCCGCAAGAAACAGGAAGCCCAATCCAAATTTAATTACTGTATTGGGTTCTAATTTTCTTTTGTTCATGCCAATCCACAAGATACCCACCAAAGGACTGAAAATAATTACAAACAATGAATTGGAAGTGTTATTCACCACATTAGGATCAATATGGAAAAACAATAATTGATCATCAAGATTGTTGGCAGCAAACAAACTGAGCGAGCCACCACTTTGCTCAAAGAAGGCCCAGAATAAAACAGAAAAAGCAATAAACAAAAAGGCCGCAATAAGCTTTGATTTTTCAGCAGCGTTTTTAAGTTTTAGCATTTCAAAGAATAAATACAATACTGCAATTGGTCCAATTGTGTACATAAACATATCGGTGTAAGCAGTATTTTTTACCATGATTAAAATGAATGGGATGCTTAAAAATGAACCTGCATATACCATCATTTCTCGGAGTTTTCTTTTTGAGTCGGGCAGGTGCATCAAGGGTGAATCACCAATTGGACCTAATGTTTTTTTTGTGAATGCAAAAGTTATTAAACCAATTACCATCACCACAGCAGCCGATAAAAAGGCCAAGCTCCAGGAGTGATACTTGCCCAGATACACACACACGGCACCACCTAAAAGTGCACCTATATTGATGCCTGAGTAAAACAGACCAAAGCCGGCATCTCTTCTGGGGTCATCTTCTTTATACAACTCACCCACCATAGACGAAATATTGGGCTTGAAAAAACCTGTGCCGATAATAGAAAGTGTAATGCCAAAATAAAACATATCTTGTGGAGAGAATGCAATGATGAGGTTTCCAGCAATCATGACAATGCCGCCAAAGAACAATGATTTTTTAAACCCTAAAATTTTATCAGCGAAAATGCCCCCAATGAAGGTAAAGGCATACACAAAAGCTTGGATGGCTCCGTACTTTAAATTTGATTCTTTATCGGTCAAATTTAATTGGCTCACCATAAAAATAGCAAGTACGCCACGCATGCCATAAAAGCAAAAGCGCTCCCACATTTCGGTAAGAAACAAATACCACAATTGCTTGGGATATTTACCTTTAAAATTTTGAATGTTTTCTATTGAATATTCCACTGTGAATTTGTTTTACAGATTAATTGTTACACTCCGTGCATCATCTTTTTGAGCTTAGGGCTAATGGCGAATAAAATAATACTTGCCACACCGCACAATATTACAAACACCATAAAGAACTCGTACAGATTGTGAATGGTAAATCCTGCAAATTCCGGATACACATAACTAATTTGATTTTTATCGAGCAGCTCAATTTGTTCTGCAGTAGGAACAGTTTTGTTGTCTAACACAGCTTGAAGGTCGATGCCTAATTCCCTTGCTTTGATAAATTTATCACCGGTAGCAGGTAAAATTGCACCGAGGGTACCAGCCAAAGCATAACCCGATGCATTCGATATAAAAAATACACCGTACAATAGTGAGGCAAATCTTTTTGGAGCTAATTTTCCCACAAGGGAAAGACCAATAGGAGATAAACACAATTCACCAAAAGTTTGAATTAGGTAAAGTAGTATTAACCAGTATACTGCTAACAGGCCCGAGTCGCCCAGGTCTTTTACGTTGTTGGCAATGATAAAATAACTGATGGCGATGAGTGCCAATCCGAATGATTGTTTCATTGGTGAAACAGGTTCTTTGCCTGCCGCACGGAGTTTGTCCCACAGCAAACTGAAAGGAACAGCAAAAGCAACAACAAATATTCCATTAAATATCTGAACCATAGATGGCGGCATTTGCCAGCCAAAGAAATTGCGATCGGTTTGATTGTCGGCAATAAAAGTGAGCGATGAGCCGGCTTGTTCAAACGCTGCCCAGAAGAAAATCACAAAGAAAGAAACAATGTAAATTACCATGATTCTGTCTTTTTCAATTTTGGTGAGTGATTTGTCGGAAAGAATGAGCGCTGCCAGGGTAATACCACTGGCGTAAATCAAAGAGTAAATCATGTTTTGCCCAAATACATAAAAGAACAAGCAACCTAGCCCCAACAAACTAAAGAAGGCAACTAATAATGAAGAATTGGTAAAGGTTGCTTTTTGCGACTCTCCTTCTTCAAAATCTGAAGCATCATTTTTAGATGGTAAGCCACCAAGTGGTTTGCCGGTAGGTGTTACCACGTATTTGTTTTTAAGCAAAAAGAACGTGAGCGTACCAATTAGCATGGCAATAGCAGCTGCCAAGAAACCGTATTTAAAAGCATAAATGTCTCTTACTCCACCTGCATCTTTAATATCGCCCAATAGTGGACAAAGCAATTGTCCGAGGAATGCACCCATATTGATACCCATGTAAAAAATAGTAAAGGCAGTGTCTAACTTATTTTTTTCGCTTTTAGGATATAAACTTCCAACCATACTTGAAATATTTGGTTTGAAAAAACCATTTCCAAAAATAATCACAAACAAGGCACTGTACATGAGTGTTTTGGCAAATTCAAGGTTTGAAGGGAACACGGTTGCACTTGCAAATAACAACAACTGCCCAATAGCCATTAAGGTGCCGCCTAACATGATGCAGTTTCGGTTGCCCAAATAGCGGTCAGATATAAATCCACCAAGCATAGGCGTGAGATAGCACAATCCTAAAAAACCGCCATAAATAATAGAGGCCTCTTTTTCTTGAAACATTAATGAGTTAACAAGGAATAAGGTGAGTAAGGCACGCATTCCGTAGAAATTGAAGCGTTCCCACATTTCGGTACCAAATAGTACCCATAAACCTTTTGGATGTGTTGTTGCATTGCTTTTTGACATGGTATTAATTTTATGTTAGTTTTTCCGTTTTATATTGAAGGTGTAAACAAAAGAAAAATATTAGAAAGCGGCAATATTTTAAGCCACAAACTGCAAACAAACTTTCGGTCGATTATGAACAACAGTATATTACTCGTTGCGCAACGCTTCTACAGGATCTAATTGCGAAGCTTTAATGGCGGGATAAATGCCGGCAATAAGGCCAACACTTAAACAAATAAATAAGCCGCTCATTATCCAAAACCAAGGAATAATAAATCCAGTTCCGACAAAATAAGAGGTAACGTTACCTGTGGCAATACCAAGAACAATACCCAGTATGCCGCCAAGCTGACAAATCACAATGGCTTCAACTAAAAACTGAAATCGAATATTTTTTACAGTAGCACCCAATGATTTTCTGATGCCAATTTCTCTTGTTCTTTCTGTAACTGATACCAACATAATATTCATAAGTCCAATGGCAGCGCCTAGTAAAGTAATAAATCCGATAATAGTTGCCGCTATGGTAACATATTTGATATTGTCTATCAAAATATTGGCTAAACTGTCGCTTTTCACAATTTCAAAATTATCTGCTTGACCTAACTTAACTTGTCTTATTTTTCTGGCAAGTCCAATGGCTTCACCCTCTGCAATCTGCATTTCCTGTGGGCTTTCAGAGGTTACATTGATCACATAACTCATGTTTTCATTACCAAAATATTGTCTGCCATTGCTTACCGGTATAATTATTGCCTTGTCGCCACCCATGCCCATACTAGCTCCTTTTTCTTTGAGCACGCCAACAACCTTATATTTGCCAACGCCAATATTTACAACCTCGTTGATGATGTTTTTTTGTTTTGGAAATAGCTTTTCTTTGATTTCTTTTCCTATGATCACCACATGGGCACTTCGCTCAACCTCGTTTACAGAAAAATTTCGACCATCACTTAATTCGTAACCTCCACAAAGTAAATAGTTTTCATCGCCCGCAAATACTGCAATATTTGGATTGGTTTTTAAGCTTTTATACTTCACCGTAGCGCCCTGCGAAGCCACTGTAGATACTGAAACCATCGAACGAAAGGTATACAATTCTTTAAATCGCATGGCTTGTGTGTATGTAATCTCAGCATACTTTTTTGGCTTACGTCCACCTCTTCCAATTCTTACAACCAACTCTCTATTTCTGATGGTAAATGTATTGGCTCCTAAACTGGTAAAATTCGAATTGATGCTTTGTTTAATGGAATCGATTGCGGTTAAAATGCCGACCAAGGCGGTGATACCAATTGCAATAATGAGAATGGTAAGCACCGAACGCAATAGGTTGTTGCGTATTGCTTTGAGCGCTATTTTAATGTTTTCGGCTATCAATTGTTTGATTGGTTATAAGATTGTATCAAATAGAGGGTTTAATTTCAGTTTCGTAATCAAAAGCTGATCTTTTAATTACCTCAAGAGCTTCTTCCTTTCCGTATGCCTCAGTTATTTCGCATATGTGATGATCAAGCCCGGGCATGTTTTTATAAGTTAGGAAGTAATGTTTTAATCGATTAACAATGGCTTCGGGACAGTCATTCAAATCTTTGAATTCGCGATACACTTCATCATTTGCCATAACGGCAATAATTTTATCGTCAGCTTCACCGCGGTCAATCAGTCTGAACCCTCCAATAGGAATAGCTCTTAGTAAGATATCGCCATGTGTAATATTTCTCTCGCTGAGTACACAAATATCAAGTGGGTCTCCATCACCCTTCAAGGTACCTTTGCCGGTTTTATCAGAACTAAGGGCTGCCACCGTTTTACCACAATAGGTTTGAGGAATGAAGCCATAGAGTGCAGGAATAATGTTTGAGAATTTTTGAGGACGATCAATTTTAAGATAACCACTCTCTTTATCAATTTCATACTTGACTGTATCAGAGGGTACAATTTCGATATATACATTTACTTGCTCGGGAAAGTTGTTTCCCAGTGATATGCCATGCCATGGATGTGCTCTGTATTTCATTTTGCGCTAATTTTTTTAATTGATGAATCTATTGTTCTTAATAAAGCTAACACTTTTTGCTATCTCGGGATACATGATCACATCATCTTGTACAAAAGCGATTTCTTGCCGAAAAGAGGTTCTCATTTTTTCGATGATAGGGGATGATTTTATAGGTTTTCTGAAATCCAACGCCTGCATGCCATTTAATAATTCAATACCCAATATAGTAAATACATTTTCCACCACTTTTGCGCACTTTACGGCAGCATTGGCCCCCATACTTACATGATCTTCTTGTCCATTGCTGGATACTATAGAATCTACGCTTGCAGGACTGCAATATTGTTTATTTTGGCTCACGATGGAGGCAGCGGTATATTGTGGAATCATGAAGCCCGAATTTAATCCGGGATTAGCCACCAAAAATGCAGGCAGCTTGCGTAAACCTGATATTAATTGATAAGTTCTTCTTTCTGAAATGTTTCCTAACTCTGACAGTGCGATACAAAGCACATCTAAGGCAATAGAAAGTGCTTGGCCATGAAAATTACCTCCCGATAATATTTCATCTTCCTCTGG
>JBILUU010000122.1:0-7785 GCA_044370815.1 Bacteroidia bacterium | reverse complement strand
AGCAATGGCCCATCCGGCAAGGGTTGCAATTATCGAATACTTGCTCAAAGTTGATACGTGTATTTGTGGAGATATTGTAAATGAACTACCTCTATCGCAACCTACGGTATCACAACATTTAAAGGAACTCAAAAATGCAGGGCTCATCAAAGGAGAAATTGAAGGCAACGCTATTTGCTACTGTATAGATGAAAAAGTATTTCAAAAACTACAATCATACTTTTCCCAAATTGTAATTAAGTCTGAAAATAAAAAGAAAAATTGTTGCTAAATACTAAATAAATAATCATGAAGCTATCAGCATTTAAAAATTATTTACAAACCACAGGTAAGGTTGAATTTCAGTTGGAAAGTGGTATTGTAGTGCCCCAACATTTTCATGTAACGGAAGTGGGAGTGGTGTCGAAGCATTTTATTGATTGTGGCGGTGCCGTAAGAAATGAAAAGATTGCCAATTTTCAACTATGGCATGCCAATGATACCGATCACCGTTTGAAGGCCCAAAAACTTTTAAAGATCATTGCCCTCTCTGAAGAGGTGCTAGGAATGGAAGATTTGGAAATCGAGGTTGAATATCAAGCTGATACTATTGGTAAATATGATGTTGGTTTTGATGGAAAGCATTTTGTGCTTTTATCCAAGAAAACAGCCTGCTTGGCAGCGGATGCTTGTGGTATTCCTCAAGAAAAATTGAGAATTAATTTAAAAGATTTGAACAAACCAAACACTTGCACACCCGGTGGAGGTTGCTGTTGATTCGTGTATGCGTGCAAAATATCTAGCTGAAATACTCGGAACCTTCGCAATTGTTTTTTGCGGAACAGGTGCAATTATTATTAATCAAGAAACAGCAGGAGCAATTACGCATGTTGGTGTGGCCATCACTTTTGGTTTGATTGTGATGTGTATGATATATGCGTTGGGGAATATCTCCGGAGCTCATTTTAATCCTGCTGTTACGCTCGCTTTCGCATTGTTAAATAAATTTAAATGGAAACAAGTTTTTCCATATTTTTTGAGTCAAACATTTGGCGCGTTTGCAGCAAGTGCGCTGTTGCGATTGTTGTTTCCTGCCAATAAACTATTGGGTGCCACCTTGCCTTCAGGAGTATGGTCTCAAGCTTTTATATTAGAATTTATACTTACCTTTTTGCTGATGTTGGTCATCTTGCATGTGGCAAATGGAAGTAAGGAGCAAGGGATGTTTGCAGGGCTTGCTATTGGTGCCACAGTATTGTTGGAGGCCATGTTTGCAGGGCCAATTTGTGGCGCTTCCATGAACCCTGTGCGCTCGTTAGCTCCTGCCGTTGTTAGCGGAAATACGCAATACTTGTGGGTATATCTTACGGCCATTTTTTTTGGGGCATTGAGCGCTATTCCGGTATGGAAATTATTAAATCAAAAATTATAATTAATCAATATGAAAATTGCCTTATTCAGTGATGTACATGCAAATTTACCGGCCCTGCAAGCATTGTTTAATGACTTTGATGAAAGAAAACCGGACGCTATTTATTGCTTAGGCGACCTTGTAGGATACAATGTGTGGCCCAATGAAGTGGTTCAAGCAATAAGAAAAAGGGGCATTCCAACAATTGCAGGCAATTACGATTTTGGTGTAGGCCGAAATTCTGACGATTGCGGATGTGCTTATAAATCGGAAGAAGAAAGAACAATGGGTGCGCAGTCAATATCACTCACCAATGCACTTATAGGGAATGATGAGCGCAACTATTTGCGTACACTTCCTGCACATTTGCAATTGGAATTTCAACTCAACAATGATCAATTATTTTTATTAATGGTTCATGGGAGTCCGCGTAAAATAAATGAGTATTTATTTGAAGATCGAGATCCAAAAAGTATGTTGCGCCTAATTGAACAGTCGCATGCCGATTTGTTATTTTTTGGTCATACCCACAAACCGTATCATCGTATTTTTGAGTATGAGCTTAATGGTAAAATGGCTTATCGACATGCAATCAACATAGGTTCTGTAGGTAAACCAAAGGATGGAGATGCGCGTGCATGTTATGCAATGATTACTATTCATGAAGATAGTAGTAAGTATAGCAAAGAAAGTATTGAGGTTGAATTTATTCGGGTGATGTATGATGTTGAGAAAGCTGCTAAAGCTGTTGAACAGAGTGTGCTACCCAATGCCTATGCTGATATGTTGCGTGAAGCGAGGTGAATTTTTAGTATTTGAAGCACACGCTATCAATTAAAGTTTTGAGAAATTGCTTTAATTGATATTGGAGATAATATTGTTTTTAACTATGGGCACAAGCAATAAAATGCTATTCAAAATTGAATGATGCCCCTTACTGTTAGTTGATTAATGTCTTTTTTGGATTTTATTTTTATTTGGCTGTAACATTTATTCATTGAAACCGTCACAGAGTAAATTTATTACTAACCACTCTTTATATTAGTCATTTAAAGTGGTCTAATATGAATTTTTGGTCGAATGTTTTATAAATAACATGGTATGACTTTTTAGTGTATCTATTTTTGTTTATTATGATGATTTATACAACTATCGATATTGAAATTAATTGGAGAATGCCATCAACTGTTTCAACTGAAAAGGGGCTTTTACACAAATAATGCCGTTTTGTAAAAATTTAAAATTTAATGCAATATTTATCAGTGGGGGTAAAAAATAGAAAAGTGATCAATCAACAAGCCAATAAAATAAAATAATAATAAAAAAAACACCTATGAAAAATTTTAATTTTTTGATGTATCTAATTTTTACAGCCCTGATTGTGAAATTGTCTGCCTGCAAGATTGCAAACAAACAACAAACGGAATTACTATACACTAATGTTGAAATAATGACTTATGTTATTGATCAAGATACCTTCAAAAATCAATGGACGGTTATGCCAAAGGTAAATCCGGATGTGCTAACTGTTGAGTGTGATCAAAAACCACGCGTGGTAACCTTTATAAGTAATTGTGATACCGCTTCATTTACAATTAACTTGCATGATACCATTCGATTTTCAGTATTATTTGATAAGGATACCGCCCGTACTATTATTGTTGGTATTCCAAGAAATGTCAATTTTTCAGATGAGTATATTCGTTTACACAATGGAAAGCATGAAGTAGATATCCCCGAAGTGCACGAGTTGGCAAATATATTGGTGGCTATTTCAAAAGTTGGTCAGATTGATTCGAATATGGTAAATATGACCACTCCTTATTATACTGCTGTTTTAAATTACTTTATGCCATTCGCATCACACCCAATTATCGATTCACTTAATAAGAAGATTGTTGCCAAGAATGATGAGATGAGCTATTGGTGCTATTACGCGCTTAAGATGAATGCTTGTGCTTATGTATTTGATGAGCATGATCAAATTGTAAACAAGGGCATCATCAGGCGTATGGGATTTCAAAATGCCGCCAATCCATTTGAAAAATGGAGTATCCAAATAGCTGACTTCGCACTAAAATCAAATTTTAGAACGTTTTATAAGCAGCATCAAAGTTATTACGACAGTTTGAAAAACACATACAAAATTCTTAATCCAATTGAAAAAATGCAAAATTGGCTTGAGCATAAATTTGGCTTTGGTTATGGTAATTACACGGTATATTTTTCTCCTCTTGTTGGTGGTGCGCATGCTACGCAACAGTTTGAAGATAATGGTTTTAAACAAACAGTCATGTTTGTTTCCATGGCTGAAGTATCTCCCTTGCATAATATGAAGGTGAGCGAAATGCTTGAGTCAAGGGTGGTGTTTACCGAAATTGATCATAACTTCGTAAATCTGGTTTCGGATACATTTATAAAAGACATCAACAAAGTATTTGCACAACGCGAGAAGTGGGTGAGAAAGGGGTTTGGTACCGATGCATACAATAATCCATATGCTGTATTTAATGAGTATATGACTTGGGCATATTTCTCACTCTATTGTATCGATAACTTTCCTGAGAAGGATGTAAAGCAGATGATTGATAAAATGGAAAAGCAAATGGTGAAGGGAAGAAATTTTATCAAATTTGATGTCTTTAATCAAGAGTTGATAAAACAGTACAAAGCCAACCCAAGCATAAAACCCAGACAGCTGTATGAGGCAATGCTACAATGGGCAGCAAAGCAATAGTTGTCATAAATTGTTACTATTTTAAATTTTCTGCTGATTGTTATTGTCTTATTATGATGAGTTACTCGCTGAATATTTTTCGCTGAAAAAAGTTTATCTATATTTGCGCTTACGATAATTGAAGCCAAAAATTTAGGCAAAAATGAATTCCAATTTATACAGTAATAATCATTGCTATGTCTCAAAGTACCATCATTAAAAACATCAGTATCGTTAACGAAAATGCTATTACAATTGCTGACATTTACATTAAGGATGGCTACATACAAAAAATAGGTACATGCGATATTCCCGATGCGCAAATAATTGATGGTACCGGAAAGTATGTGCTGCCGGGCATTATTGATGGACAAGTACATTTTCGTGAGCCGGGGCTCACACATAAAGCCGATTTGCATTCAGAGAGTAAGGCAGCAGTAGCAGGTGGTGTAACCTCTTTTATAGATATGCCCAACACGGTTCCCAACGTGCTCAGTATGGCTATTTTAAATGAGAAGTATAAGCTTGCCGCTGAAAAATCATTGGCTAATTTTGGATTTTTCTTAGGTGTTAATGGCGATAATTTGGATGAGGTAATCAAAACCGACACCTCTGAATTGTTAGCTGTTTCTGATGATGGACTATATTTTACCAAAAAGGGTAATTTATTGGCCGATAACCCCGAAACGATGGAAAAGCTATTTGCCAATTGCAAATCATTAATTGCTATTCATTCAGAAAAGGAAGCCATCATTGAAGCCAACGAAGAAGCATATAGAAAGCAATATGGCGATGATGTTCCTGTAGCTTGTCATCCTTTGATAAGAAGTGAACAGGCCTGTTATGAGGCCACTGAAAGAGCCATTGCACTGGCTCAAAAACATAATGCACGCTTGCATATTTTGCATCTCAGCACAGCGGCCGAAACTAAACTTTTTAGGAATGATATTCCGTTAAGCGAAAAAAAAATCACTACCGAAGTTTCTGTGCATCATCTCTGGTTTACCGATAAAGATTACACCCGTTTGGGAACATTAATCAAATGGAATCCTGCAATTAAAACTGAGCAAGATGCAAAGGGGTTATTGCAAGCATTGATTGATGACCATATAGATATAGTTACTACCGACCACGCGCCTCATACACTAGAAGAAAAAAGAAAACCATATTTTCAATCAATGTCGGGCGCACCTATTGTACAGTTTTCGCTTAACATCATGATTGATTTTTATCAACGCGGATTAATATCTTTCAATAAGCTTGTTGAAAAAATGTGTCATAATCCTGCTGTGTTGTATGGTATGAATAAAAGAGGGTTTATACGACAGGGTTATTTTGCTGATTTGGTGATTGTTGACATGAATGGACAAACAGAGGTAACAAAGGATACTGTATTGTCAAAGTGTGGGTGGTCGCCTTTAGAAGGTACCACATTTAAATCAAAAATTACACACACATTTGTTAACGGGCATTTGGTATATCATAATGGTAAGTTTGATGAATCGGTAAAGGGTCAAGCTTTAAAAAGATATAAGGTTTAAGTGTTATAATATTCAATGCCACAATAGAAGCATAAATTGAGTGATTTATGACATTGAGTGTTTGGCTAGGCTAGAAAAATAAATTAGTTAAATGAAATATAAATCTTTAAAATTATAACATGGATATTCTGTTTTTGCTAAGGTCTGATTTTGTTGACAAGCATAGAGATGATGAAAACAAATTGTACTACTGCCCTGATTGTGCCTTTATGGAGGGAGTATTGGCCTACCACCCAAAATTAAGATACCAATTGGATATTCGTTACATTGATTATCCGCATCCACGTCAAGCAATTGTGGATTTCATTGGGGAAGGAAAGCATGGCTGCCCACACCTCATACTTGATTCAAACAATCGTGACTATGCCGAAGGAAAGGATTTTAAAATAAACAATGGTATTTATCATACACAAGATAACAAATTAATTGCAGATTATTTAACTGAGAGATATGGCATTGCCATAGCGCACTACTGATTTTTTTGATAAATATAAAACCTCAGTGCAATGATTAACGCATTATCCTACCATATAATTGCATGTGGCTTGATGCCACACTATTATGCTGATGTAAAATAAGTATTGTCTACAATTTGTTTGACTGTGTTTGTATTAATTGATTTTTGCACTAAACAATTGACGCTTCCTTTGAGTTATTAAAATAATCCATAAAAATTTGCAGTATGAACGAAATAGAATTAAAAATTCTTGAAAGTGCCTTAGTGCTTTTGTTTTATGTAATAGTCATTTTCATCACAAAAAATGTGATCAACAATGCACTAAAAAATGCCCAATTACAGCGCGCAAGACGAAAGATGATTATCAAAGCAGTGCAGCTGCTTTCTACCATTGCCTTTATGATCATATTAGCAGGGGTGTGGGGTTTAGAGCAAGATGAGATAGCTGTATTTGCCACTTCGGTTATAACCGCATTGGGTATCGCTTTTTTTGCTCAATGGTCATTATTGGCCAATATTACTTCTAGCATCATTTTGTTTTTTAATCACCCTCTAAAAATAGGCGACAAAATAAAAATTCTCGATAGGGACTATCCCTTTGAAGGTGAGATTACCGAACTCACTTATTTTTATGTTCACTTGCGATCAGATGCAGGTGAGTTGCTTACAGTGCCTAATGCAATATTTTTGCAAAAGTCAGTAGCTATTTTGCCGGTAACAGAAAAAATATGAAACGTATATTTTTTCTGTTGTGTTTGATCATTAGCCTTAAAAAGATACATGCACAAGCAAGCACAGGCAGTTGGAACATCTTAAATATAAAGTATAGTTACTCCTATAATTTAAGTGTATTTGGAGAGACCCAGCTGAGATCATTAAGATTTTACGATCATTTTCACTACTACGAATACAAGGGTGGTATTGAATATAATTTTCAAAAATCAGTGAGAGGAACACTTGGAGCGGGTAGCTATCAAACGTTTGCCGAAGGAGGTAATTTTGTGTTGCCGAAGAATAACAATGAATTCAGAATTTGGCCTCAGTTAACGTTATTTCAGTCGATTAATAAATTTAAAATTGAACAGCGCTACAGGGCAGAGCTACGATTTACCAGTAGAGGGTATCGCAACCGTTTTAGATATCGATTAGGTATATCTTATAGTTTTGGGAACAATCAAAAAGATTTTAAACCATTTAAAATTAGTGTAAGTAATGAGTTGTTTTTTACAGATAAAGAACCTTACTTTGAAAGAAATCGATTTTTATTGGCGTTCAACTACAAACCCTCAAAAATGCTGTCTTTACAAGCAGGATACTTGCAACAGTTTGATTACAGAATCAATGATGAAATTGGGCGTGGGTTTGTGCAGATTGGTGTTTATATCGATTTGGCAAGAATACAAAATAAGAATAGCAATAACGAGTCTGAAATTAAGGACAACTAGGAAAGCAAACTAAAGCAAATCATTGTACTCGCTCGTGTCTCGTGAGTGAGTATACCTCAGGGCCTACGGCCTGTTAAGAACAGCATTTACAAATTGTAGGCTGCTTAAAAACTGGCTCACTATTTATTCAACAATAATCATTTCAAGTAGCACCAATGTGATTTATGCTTGTAAGTGTAATCGGTATTAATCACAAATTCCGTATGTCATGATGCCGAATTTAAGATTACATGACT
>JBILUU010000121.1:0-7791 GCA_044370815.1 Bacteroidia bacterium | reverse complement strand
GGAAACTGGGAAGTTACCAATTTTATAGGATACAGTGAAAAAGGCGACATGGTATTTTATGAAGCCACCAAAGAAAGTCCACTCAACAGAGACCTTTACAGTACTGATTTACTCGATGGAAAAATGAACAAATTCACCACGGGAAATGGCTACAACAGAACACTGATGTGTGAGAAAGGCAACTACTTTTTAAATTATTTTTCTAATGTAAGCACACCCAACGTGGTACAATTGATAAACGTTAAAACAAAAAAAATACAGGAATTATTCAAGTCGGGAAACCCACTCAGCGACTACAAAATAGGCGATCTAACATTGTTTGATATCAACAACCGACATGGCGATAAATTATATTGTCGCCTATTTAAACCTGCAGATTTTGATAGTACCAAAAAATATCCGGTAGTGGTTTATTTATATGGTGGACCACATGCACAAATGATTACCAACAGCTGGTTGGGCGGTGCTAATTTGTGGTTTCACTACATGGCTCAGAAAGGATATTTAGTATTTACACTCGACAATAGAGGTTCGGAAGCAAGAGGAAAGGCCTTTGAGCAAGCTACCTTCAGGCAATTAGGCACAGCCGAAATGGAAGATCAGCTTGATGGTGTAAACTACTTGAAATCATTAAAATTTGTTGATGCCACACGCTTGGGTGTGCATGGATGGAGCTTTGGCGGATTTATGACAACCTCCTTAATGACACGACAGCCAGATGTATTTAAAGTGGCTGTTGCAGGAGGACCTGTGATTGATTGGAGCTACTACGAAGTGATGTACACAGAGCGATACATGGATACTCCACAAAGCAATAAATTAGGTTATGAAGCAAATAATTTATTGAATTATGCCGACAAGCTTAAAGGAAAATTAATGCTCATACATGGCACTTCTGACGATGTGGTGGTATGGCAACACAGCTTGCAATTCATTAAAAAAGCAATTGAAAAAAATGTGCAGCTCGATTATTTTGCCTACCCGGGTCATTTGCACAATGTTTTAGGAAAAGACAGGGTGCATTTAATGCAAAAAATTAGCAATTACTTTTTTGATTATTTGTAAAATATATTAGACGAATTATTGATACAATTGCTCAAAATTTAGTTACTTTTGCTTATCTCAATTTATAAAACTGAAAAGGTTAGTTTTACTTCTTGCATTATTGCTTAACATTACTGTTTACGCTCAACTGCCAAACGGAAGTGTGGCGCCTGATTTTACGCTTACAGATTATGATGGCACAACACACAACCTGTATTCGTATTTGAATGCCGGAAAAACAGTTTTCTTAGACATATTTGCTGCGCATTGCCCGGTGTGTTGGAGCTATCATCAAACCAACACCATGAAAAACCTGTACAACGCTTACGGGCCAAACGGAACTAACGAACTCATGGTTTTAGCCTTAGAACACGACCAATGGAATGATTCAAACGCATTTATTGGCAACGGCCCTGCTTGGGTAACACAAGGAAACTGGCTGGTTGGAACACCCTTTCCTATATTTGATGTAGAAGATCCAAATCGAGGTGTTTTCATTGATTATAATGTATCGTTTTATCCAATAGTTTATAAAATCTGTCCGAACAAAATTGTTGAACGCGTAATGACTTCTGAAACAGTTGCTCAATTATACCAGAAAGTGCAGGATTGTCAAACAGCAATGTCTATAGCCGAAAATAAAAAAAATGAGCACATTTACATTAATCAGGCATCAAAAACGCTTATAATTGAACAATATCAACAAGTAAAATCCATTGCAATAATTAACCTTCAGGGACAAGTTATTAAAACAATTAGTCCCATTACAAGTTCAGCCATCAGCATCAGTGACTTAAGCACCGGTGTTTATCTATTTGAGATACTGGATAAAGAAGCTTCAGTTTATAAAAAGTTTTATGTGAATTAGCAAAAGGCTTTTTATTTGTATCAGCTATAAAAAAGGCAGTGCTGAAGGTTATTACTCCTTATTTTTTGAATCTATGATAATGGTCACAGGCCCATCATTGATTAAAGATACTTTCATATCGGCACCAAAAATACCACATGCCACTTTGCCGTGGAATTGCGATAGTAACAATTGATAAAAGCGATGGTAAATTTGTTTGGCTAATTCGGGCTTTGCCGCTTTGATGTAAGATGGGCGGTTGCCCTTTTTTGTGCTCGCATGCAATGTAAATTGACTGATTACTAATATTTGCCCGTGTGCATCTAATAACGATATATTCATGACACCGGCATCATCATTAAAAATTCTGAGGTTGATGATTTTATTGATCAGCCAAAGCATATCTTCTTCAGTATCTGCCTCTTCAATGCCCAATAAAATTAATAGGCCATTGCCAATTTCGCCAACTATCTCTGCATTAACCTTTACATGAGCTTCGGCAACTCTTTGAATAACAACGCGCATCTTTACTTAAAACAAGTGATTACGAAAAATTACTTCCAAAAACTGAACTGAACATATCGCCAAAACGATTGCCACGCTCAAGCATACCTTTACTCAACTTGGAGTATTCTGACAATGCATGTAATACAAACTCCATCATGAAATAAAGCTCGTCTTTGGCAGCTTTGGGGTACAATTCAGCAACAAGTGTTTTTAATCCTACCACACTATCAAGTGTTTTGCGATACTGTTGATTACTCATTTCAAAAAACAAATCAACTGAATTACCTTGAGCAAACCACTCTAATATTTCGTTGTAAACCTGATCTGTTGATTCTTTTTTCTTTGATTTTTCGGCAGATGGAAAGTACCTCGGAAAAGTTGTTCTGATTGCTTTTGCAATAAGATGATTGGCCACAATAAAAGATCCTTCTTGCTCGCCCTCATAAACCAATTCTACCTTACCTGTAATGGCCGGTATAACAGCACTGAAATCGCTTACACGCACCATTGTTTCTTTTTCGCTGTTCAAGATGCATCGCCTTTCGGCAGCGCTCAATAAATTTTCATAGGCAGAAATACTCAAACGTGCCGAAACACCGCTTTTAGCATCTATATATTCGCTTCCTCTTGCCTCAAATCCAATTTGCTCCAACAATTCGGCAGCCACACCCGGAACCTTCACATCGGCCTCGGTATGATTTCTTTTTGCCTCTTTAGAGGTAATTACCGCTGCCATTTTAACATCCTTAGGATAGTGCGTAAGAATCTGACTTCCAATCCTGTCCTTGAGTGGAGTTACAATAGAGCCTCTATTGGTGTAATCCTCAGGGTTTGCAGTAAATACAAACTGTATATCAAGCGGCAAACGCAATTTAAATCCTCTGATTTGTATATCGCCTTCCTGCAAAATATTGAACAGCGCAACCTGTATTCTTGCCTGCAAATCGGGTAATTCATTGATCACAAAAATACTACGATTGCTTCTCGGAATAATTCCAAAATGAATCACTCGTTCATCGGCATAACTTAGTCGCAAATTGGCTGCTTTAATGGGGTCAATATCGCCAATCAAGTCTGCCACCGAAACATCCGGTGTAGCTAATTTTTCGGCATATCGTTCGTTTCGGTGCATCCAAGCAATTGGTGTATCATCACCGTGCTGTTTAATTAAATCGTGAGCATATCCCGACAAGGGTTTCATAGGGTCATCGTTCAGCTCAGAGCCAGCCACTACCGGTACATATTCATCCAATAAATTCACCATCATTCTGGCCATGCGTGTTTTTGCTTGTCCTCTTAAGCCCAGTAAATTCATATTGTGACCCGATAATATGGCACGCTCAATATCAGGAATAACGGTATCTTCGTAGCCATAGATTCCCTCAAAAACAGGTTCCCTTTTCTTCATTTTTTCGATGAGGTTTTGGCGTAATTCTTCCTTGATAGTTTTGTATTGATACCCGCTTTTTTTGAGGGCTCCGAGTGTTTTAATAGATGTTATTGTCATATAAGTTTTTTTAATCGATGCTTTAAATTGATAAGTACTATTTAGTGGAAAGTACTTAGAACGGTAACTAACTTCATCAAATACACCTATTGATGTTACACTATCAAATGATTTGCTTTTCTTTTATGATGTAATATCACTTGCTAAGCGTACTAATGATAAACCGAATTGTAGCCCTATTGTTGTAAAATTATGAATAAAATAGGTCAACAGGTGCAAGCAATATTATTCAAACAAAGTGCCTTTATCTTTGCTGTGTAGTTTACCTAAATGTCGATACGCAAGTTCAGTTGCCTCTCTTCCTCTTGGCGTGCGACTCATGTAACCTTCCTGAATGAGAAAAGGCTCATATACTTCCTCAATCGTTTCTGCCTCCTCACCAACAGCAGTAGATATGGTAGTAAGCCCAACAGGCCCACCTTTAAACTTATCGATGATGGTACTTAAAATTCTAATATCCATTTCATCAAGTCCGTTTTTATCTACATTCAAGGCGTTGAGCGCAAATTGAGCTATTTCAACATCAATAGTTCCATTGCCCTTTATCTGTGCAAAATCTCTTGTTCTTCTCAACAGTGCATTCGCTATACGCGGTGTGCCACGGCTTCTTCGGGCAATTTCATAAGCCGCTACCTCGTCAATTGGTACTTTTAAAATTTCGGATGAGCGTATCACAATTTGGGTCAACAATTTTACATCGTAATACTGCAATCGAGAGTTAATGCCAAACCTTGCCCTGAGCGGGGAAGTAAGTAAACCCGATCGGGTAGTTGCGCCCACTAAGGTAAAAGGATTTAAATTGATTTGTACCGAGCGCGCATTAGGTCCTGTATCAATCATGATATCAATCCTGTAATCCTCCATAGCGCTATACAAATATTCCTCCACTATCGGACTCAATCGATGTATTTCATCAATAAATAAAACATCATTAGGTTCTAAATTGGTGAGCAATCCGGCTAAGTCTCCCGGTTTATCTAGCACAGGACCTGAAGTAGTTTTGATATTCACCCCCATATCAAAGGCAATGATATTGGCAAGAGTCGTTTTACCTAATCCAGGAGGGCCATGCAATAACACATGATCGAGTGCTTCATTTCTTTTTTTAGCGGCCTCCACAAAAATGCGCAAATTTTCCACCACATTTTGCTGTCCCATAAAATCATCAAATTCAACAGGCCGCAGTACCTTCTCAATTTCTTTTTCAGTATTGTTGAGCTTCTCTGCCGATGGATCTAAATTTTCGTTCATGCTTTTTTTGATACTTTACAAAAGTATAAAATCATGTGGTGAATAATACAGCTTGCTTTAAAATAATATCGATATCTATTTCCTGCATGCATTTGAAATGACCTTTGGGGCATGCTGTTTTTCCAATTTTTGAACAAGGGCGGCAGTTCAAGTTTTTAACCTCTGCGATATAACTGCGCTCTGCATGCATCGGCAAGTATGGATACATCCCAAATTCGGGTACTGTATTTCCCCATACTGAGATCGTCTTTTTTTGGAAAGCAGCAGCAATATGCATCATGCCGGTATCGTGAGTAATCACTAACGAGGCCTGCCTGATTAACGATGCCGACTGAAAGAGGTTGTATTGTCCGCAAGCATTAAAAACCATACTCCCACATTGATTTTCAATTGCTGCTGCGTTTGTGTAATCATCTTTTCCTCCAATCAATACTACAGGCAAATGCATTTGCTTACACAAGGCTATCAGTTTGTGATTAGGCAATCGCTTGGTGAAATGCTGCGCCCCAATAACTAATGACACGTATCCTTTTCTAAAATTTTCGGGAAGTGACGACAAGGCAACCTCATGATTAGTAGGAATAAAAAAATCGAGTCCTTGCAAATCATTGTTTACATGCAGTGGCGCTGCTGCTGTCATATAGCGGTCTACAATGTGTGTGGCAGGCAATTTATTCAACTTGAATTGTACAAGCAACCATTTTTCGTAATTCAGTTTAGGGAAACTTTGATGCGCTGTATTTAGCTGCAACATCACTTGCCACGACCTTAAATTATGATGTAAATCAACTACAAATTCATATTTTTCACTTTTCAACAAGGGCATTACCTCCGACACATGCTTGTGAATGGCATACACTTTTTTAACGTAGGGGTTTGCCTCCACAATTGATGCAAAAGACTGCTTGGTAAGAAAGTGCACTTCAGCATCCTGCACCTGTTTACTGATGCAACGTATTACTGGTGAGGTAAGCACAATATCTCCTATGGAGCTGAAACGGATAATTAAAATTTTAGGCATTACCGGCAGTAGGTAGGGCTATTTTATTTCTTGACAAAGTTCAATCAAAACACTGTTCGTTCCTTTTGGATGAACAAAACAAATCAGCTTATTATCGGCACCTTTTTTTGGAGCATCTGAAAGTAGCTGAAAGCCCTCTTGTTGCAAGCGCTTCATCTCGGCATAAATATCGTCAACAGCAAAAGCAATATGATGAATGCCTTCCCCTTTTTTTTCAATAAAACGCGCAATGGCGCTGTGATCATCGGTAGCGGCAAGCAATTCTATTTTATTTGGTCCGTTTGCAAAAAAAGAGGTCATTACCTTTTCACTTTCTACCTCTTCTTGCTTATATGGGGCCGCACCCATCAATTTGGTGTAAATATCGTTTGCAACATTTATATCTTTTACTGCAATGCCAATGTGTTCAATTTTATTCATGTCAATGAAGGTTATAAAAAAAGCCCTATTTGATAGGGCTTATATAAGATTTTTGTGTCACTACTTTTTAATGAACTTGTCTCCTGATTTGTTATCGTAGTTCATTTGATAAGTACCTTTCTTTAAATCGCTGACATCAATTTCGCTGCCTCTTCCTTGCTTGGCAATATTTCCAAATAAATCGTACACTTCCCATTTGGTATCAGCACTAAAGGTTATGCTTTGATCCTTACCCTGAGTAAAAGTTACAGGAGCAGACATCGATCTGTACTTGATAGGTTCGGAAACCTTACCACCGGCAACGTCATTTTGTCGTACACGGATAATATTTTCACCGCTGTAGGCATCGTATTTTACAGAGTAGGTATGCTGATCGGCAGTTCCTCTTCCTTCCACCTTGCCTACCATAACCCACTTGTTCCAACGCTTTTGCTCTACAATAAAATCTAATTTACCAGTTTCTTTAACGGTTGTCCATGTAAACAACCCATCTTTGGTTACTTTCATTGACCCCGAAATAACTTCAAAGGTAGCTCTTGGCTTTAAATCTTCGGGGTTAACAATTTTGGGCTTGCAACCGTCAGTGTGCTTAATTTTAATGGTAACTTTTTGTCCAACTACCAGTTGTAATGAAATCAAGTCAATTTCAAACGAGCTTTGTTGAATTTCATCGGTGGTAAGCTTTCCGTTCACAAATACTTCGGTCACACAAAAACCTACATTATTACTTGATCTGTAAGGATTTGTTACGAATATATTTTTGCCCATAAAGTTACCTTCAACAGTTATTTCTCCTGCGAATAAAAGAGAACAATTTAGAAAAAGCATCAATGATGCCATTAATTTTTTAGTTATCATAGTTGTGTTTGATTGCACTATTGTTAGAACCTAAACCAAATTGCAATATTAAAATGATTATTCAGTAAAACAAAAAAAATGATTCAATTTTAATTGAAAGAACAACTTATTAAGATAGAAATGGGGTAATAATGGGAAGGAGGGAGTTATAAAATGCTTTGTTACAAAAAAAAATTATACATTTGTAAATTGATTTCAAAGATTATTCCATAAAATGAAAAAACAATTAACCCATTTTGCTGCGCTGCTGTGCATGCTGTTCGGCCAAAATTTATTTGCACAAAATATTATTGATGCAGGGCTTGATACTGCCATTTGTTTGCCCGGCTCGGTAAC
>JBILUU010000120.1:0-7821 GCA_044370815.1 Bacteroidia bacterium | reverse complement strand
AGGATATTCTGAAAGACTCTAGGAAGTCATTTGAAAATGGTCTCCCAATTTCGGATAATATACCCGATCCAAATTTGTTTGATTCCACCAAGTATGGTTTGATACCGGTTGTTCAACAAGTAGTAAACGCATTCGATAACAACCCCGATTCACGAAGGTTTCAAGATGTGGGAATGGATGGCTTATCAAACGAAGATGAAAGAACCTTTTTTGATACCGCCTACGTTTCTAAGGTTGTGTCTAAATTTACAGGTACTAATCCAGCAGCGCCAGCTATTTTAAATGCACAAAGCGACCCTTCAGCCGATGATTTTAAATACTTTAGAAGTAGCACATTCGATGCCGCTGAAACACCTATCCTAGATAGATATAAAGAATTCAGAGGTTTAGAGGGCAACTCATCGATAGAACAACCCGATGGATACCCTATCACATCTACCACCTTGCCCAACGTTGAAGATATCAATCGTGATAACAACCTCACCTACAATGAAGCATACTATCAATATAAAATTAAGATAGATCCCAACAGTATGCAAATTGGGCAAAATTATATTACTGACGTTTTAACTACTAATGTACAAACAAGAAATGGTACACGCTCCATCAAGTGGTATCAGTTTAAAGTACCATTAAGAAGTCCCGAAAGAGTTGTAGGAGGCATTGCCGATTTTCGTTCTATACGATTCATGAGAATGTTTTTAAAAGGATTTGATCAACCTATTATCTGCCGGCTCGGACGCCTCGATTTAATAAGAGGCGATTGGAGAAAATATCTCTTTGATTTAAGGTATCCGGGGGAGTATATACAGCAAGATGATCAGAGTCAAACTGAATTTGAAGTTGCTGCCGTAAATATTGAAGAAAATGGTAACAGAATACCAATCAACTACGTGGTTCCACCGGGCATCAGACGTGTTATTGATCAAAGTACAACCAACCTGCGACAGCTCAATGAGCAATCACTTGTGCTCAAAGTATGTAATCTTCAAGATGGTTTCAGTAAGGCGGCTTACAAAACAATGTCGATAGATGTTAGAAGATACAAGCGCTTAAAAATGTTTGTGCATTTAGAGGCAAGGTCTGATGAGGCAGCATTGAAAAAAGATGACTTACGCTTCTTTATGCGCATTGGAACCGATTTTGACCAAAACTATTATGAATACGATATGCCGGTATTACCAAGTGCATGGGGCAACAATGATCCTACTGCTATTTGGCCAACCGAAAACGACATGGATATTGTTTTCAAAACACTTACCGATGCTAAAGTTAAAAGAAATTTTGCCAATTTTGATATCAACACGCCTTACCGCATAGTAGATAGTTTGAGCAGTTATCCCGACCGTTATATTACCGTTGTGGGAAACCCCAACTTGGCTGCGGTTAAAACAATCATGGTTGGGATTAGAAATCCTAAAAAAAACACACCCGGAGATGCTGATGATGGCCTACCAAAATGTGCCGAGATGTGGGTAAATGAATTACGCTTGACCGATTTCGACCAAAAAGGCGGTTATGCTGCAACCGCCCGACTACAGGCAAAACTAGCCGATTTTGCAGATGTAAGCGCAGCAGGAAATTGGCGCACCCAAGGTTTTGGAGGTGTTGAACAGAAAATATTGGAACGAAGTATGGACAATTTACTTTCTTATGAAGTTTCATCTACCGTTAAACTGCAAAAGTTTTTTCCTGAGGCGTACAACATTTCACTGCCAATGTACGTGAGTCTTTCCGAAACGTTTGTCAACCCCCAGTGGAACCCGCTTGACCCCGATGTATCAATGAAGGATTATAAATCAAACTACGGTGCTGATCCAGAAAGAAGAGATTCAATTGTAAGCATTACAAGAGACTACACTAAACGAAGAAGCATAAACTTTACTAACGTAAAAAAGAACAAAGCAAAAGGGAAAACCAAAAGTCATATTTACGATATTGAAAATTTTTCGGTTAGCTATGCATACAGTGAAATATACAGAACCAGTTTCTTAATTGAAGCTGATAGTACCATCAACTACAGGGCGGGGTTGGCATACAACTTTAATAACAACCCTAAAAACTACAAGCCACTCTCAAAAGTCAAGTTCCTGAAGAATGAGGTGTTTAAAATTATTACCGATTTCAACTTTAACCTAATGCCCTCTCGAATTGGAGTAAGAACCGATTTTGATAGAATGTATAACGTAAACAAACCAAGAAACACCACACCTAACTCCGATATCATTATTCAACGGAACTACAACAAACTCTTTACTAATGTGCGTAATTTTGATTTTAAATATGACTTAAGTAAAGCTATTTCATTCGACTTTTCGGCAACAACTAATGCACGGATCGATGAAATTCAAGGAAAAAGATGGAAGGATTTTAAAGGACCAAATGATGCTGACACCATTAAGGTAATCCGAGACTCTCTTAATTCGAGCCTGCGTAACTTTGGACGCATCACTAACTATCATCAAACAGCCAACTTAAACTGGAATTTACCCATCAATAAATTACCTTACCTCAACTGGATTACGGCAACAGCCAAGTACTCTGGCAATTATGATTGGATTGCAGCAACACCTGCTCCAGCTGAATTTAATTTAGGCAATAATATAATCAACTCCAACAATCAGCAGATAAATACCAATGTCAATATGGTTACGTTATATAATCGTATTCCATATTTTAAAAAGATATTAAGCGGTAAAAAAGGTGGAGCCAAGGAACCACCAAAAAACGACTCAAAAGGGAAGGCCACCGATAAAAAAGTGGAAGACAAAAATAACAAAGCAAAAGAGGATACAGCCAAGAAAAATAATATCTTTTTGGAAACATTGGCACGTTTGGTAATGACCATTAGAACAGGCTCTGCATCCTACACCAAAACAGAGGGAACAAATCTTCCCGGATTCCTGCCAACTACCAAATACCTAGGCATGGCAGACAACTCAGGGAATACAAGGCTCGCTCCGGGCTTAGGATTTGTGTTTGGAGCACAAGACCCCGCTTTTTTATCCACAGCCAGGGCTAATGGATGGATTAGTCAAAACGAAAACCTGAATACAACTTTTACCACTTCCTCAAGCGAAAATTTAACTGCACGGGTCAACCTTGAGCCGTTCAAAGATTTAAAGATTGAGTTGAATGCAACAAGATCATCATCCCTAAATAAATCGGGGATTTATCGTTACAGCCCTAATGACGAAAATGCAGACCAATATGGCTTCATCACACAAAGTCCAATGGAAACAGGTAACCATAGCATTTCAATCATTACCTGGAAAACTGCCTTTAAAAGATTTGACAAAAACACCTATGCTTCCGAAACATTTGAAACCTTTAGACAGAACAGAAAAACCGTATCAGAATTACTAGGAACCACTACGGGAAATTTCTCTGAAGGAGTGGATAGCGGTGGTTTTTATGATGGTTACGGACCAAACGCGCAAGAAGTACTCATTCCCGCTTTTATTGCTGCCTACACAGGCAAAAGTGTGAATGAAGTTGGCACCTCCCAATTTCCATCAATACCGCTACCTAATTGGAGGGTTACTTATGACGGTTTGACTAAAATCGATAAAATAAAAAAGCATTTTAAGTCATTTACACTGAGCCATGCTTATCGGTCAACCTATAATGTAGGCGCGTTTACCACCAATCAGTTTTTTAAGGATTCTCTTAACGAAGGTTTTACAGGAAGGAGAGATTTTAACGATAACTTCCGGCCGCAGAAAGAAATTCAAATTGTAACTATTTCTGAGCAGTTCTCACCTTTACTTTTGCTCGATATGACTTGGACCAACAGCCTTATCACAAAAATTGAGTTAAAGCGAGAAAGAAACCTTTCTATGAGTTTAACCAATGCGCAGCTCACCGAAATGAGAACCAATGAAATTGTTACAGGGCTTGGCTATCGTTTTAAAGATGTGGTGCCGCCATTCGCTAAAAAATTCAAATTCAAAGTAAAAAGCGATTTGAATTTAAGGGCCGACATTTCGTTCAGAAGAAATCAAACATTGATCAGAAAAGTTGTGGAAAACCTCACACAACCAACTGCCGGACAAAATGTAATTTCAATAAAAGTTTCAGCTGATTACATCATCAACGAAAAACTCAACCTGCGAATTTTCTACGACAGAATCATTACCACACCACTCGTAAGTACCACCTTCCCCACTTCAAATACCAACAGCGGTATCAGTTTAAGATTTACTATTGCTCAATAGTTTTGTCTGCTTAGGTCTTGTAAATACGATCAAGAGTATAAATACAATCATGCCATAAAATCCATGAATAGCCGATTGCCCGCTAAGCAACGATAACATATTGCCATCATTATAGGCATCATTACTTTTTGAAATCAGGTAGGTTAAAATGTTATCCTGCAATTCAGGCACCGAGTATAACACCGTAAGTTTTGCTAACATGGTACAAACAAGTCCGTAACAACAGGTTAACCAAAACACAAACTTATTTTTTCCAAAGGAGGCAGATTGTATAACGCAATAAATGAGTAAAACCGTTACTGCCATTAAATGCCTAGGTCCGTATGACCAACCTCCCTCCCACGCAGCATGAGAGGAGATAAATAATAGGGTAAGCAAAAAAGGCAACAGGATGGGATGCAATAACAACGATTTGACTCTTATTTGAGCCAACATCAACCTATCAGTAAAAAGGTTATAGATTGCGTAAATCAAAACCGGGGCATAAAAAAGTATGCCTCTGCTTTCCGAAAATAGTAAACCGTATATGGCCTTTAATTTGGGAAAACTTAACCCATAGGTTGACTTTTCGGCAACCACAAAATTATCGGCAACATACAAGTAAAGCATTTTAAAAGGACTTCCCGTAAAGTAATAGTTGTAGCAAAGGATAAACAATAATGAAGGCGAAAATCCAATCAATGCCAGCAAAACATTTACTATTTTTTTGTTTCGAACAGCATCAATGAATAACCAAGCTATGAAAATCCAAACAGTTGTGTACTCTGTTAGAAATGACAAGCCGCAAAAAATACCTACCCAAAAATATTTTTCATTCTCAAAAAAAATGTAGGCCATAAGGCAACATGCGGCAGCCATCACATGTGCAAAAAAAGTGCCGCTAAAAACAAATACAAATGAACTGAGCAGGGCAACTACTGCCATCAAAACAAGGTGTTCACGCTGCTGCGAAACCAACGTTTTAATAAACATAAACATAATCCATAGAAAAGGCAATATGCCGCAAATAAAAGCGCCAGTGATGTAAATTGCTCGGCCATAGTAACTGCCTTGTTCACTATGCACCACACCCAATAATTTCAGCAATCCATAGAAAGGCAGCGTAAGCAAGGTAGGAAGCGGTGCCTTGTCCATGTAATAGTTACCATTTACCATACTAATGTCAATGGTTTTATCCTTGTACTTATTCAAAACAAAATCTCCGCGCTCAAAAAAGGTAGCAATGGGCAATACCCGAGAACAACTATTGGAATTCTCCCAAACATCAACATACCACCCCGAAACGAGGATGATACAAATCACAAATAACTTATTATTTAAGATAAAATTCTTCAAGCAAAAGCAATGTACCCAACAAATGTATCGTGCAAATTGATACTGCCAATAATTTCTTTAAAAAAATAACTTTACTTTTATGACCTTTCAATGCATGATGGAACACAAAAATAAAATTGCAGTAGTTGGCGGAGGTAGCTGGGCAACAGCCATAGTTAAGATGTTGAGCAATAATTGTGACAACATTACCTGGTGGATCAGAAAACAGGAAACGGCCGATTTCATTGGTAAATACAGACACAATCCGAATTACCTCAGTGCAGTTCAAATTGATTTGGAACGTGTTCGCATTCAAACCTCGCTAACAGCAGTCATTAGTGAGGCCCAAATAGTAATTCTTGCAGTACCTGCCGCTTTTTTAGCTGATGCATTAAACGGTATTTCAGCCAAACATTTCGAAAATAAAATTGTGGTAAGTGCCATCAAGGGTATTGTTCCCCATCAAAATAAAATTGTTGGAGATTACTTGCACGAATCATTTCAAATTGACTATGAAAGAATTGCTGTAATCAGCGGCCCATGCCATGCTGAGGAAGTTGCTCTAGAAAAACTTTCATACTTAACCATTGCTTGCAGCAACAAGCAAAATGCTGAATCTATTGCTGCTTCACTGATGTGTAGATACATCAAATGCACTGTTTCAGATGATATCTTTGGCACTGAATATGCTGCTGTACTTAAAAATATTTTTGCTATTGCAAGCGGTATTTGTCATGGGTTGGGTTATGGCGATAACTTCCAAGCAGTATTGGTTGCCAATGCCATACAAGAAATTGAGCGTTTTGTTAATGCCGTGCATCCTATCAACAGAGATATTAAACACTCTGCCTATTTAGGCGACTTATTGGTTACTGCCTACTCACAATTCAGCCGCAACAGAACCTTTGGCAATATGCTGGGTAAGGGCTATTCTGTTAAATCAGCTCAGTTCGAAATGAATATGGTTGCCGAGGGCTACTACGCTGCCAAATGCCTATATGAAATCAATAAAATATATGGCGTAAATATGCCTATTTCAACCGCTGTTTACAACATTATTTACGAAAGAATTTCTCCTGTTATAGAAATGAAGTTGCTGACCGATAGATTGAGTTAAAACGCGGCTGTATTCTCAAATCTATACCTGAGACCTATCTGCGGACTCACGCCCATTTGTGGGTGAAATGCCGCAGCAAAATCGAGGTTAAATTGCTTTAATTCAATGCCAAAACCGGCAGCATTTAAAGCAGGATTATTGGATAAACCACCACGCAAATATACCTCCTTAACTATTCTGTACTCCGCTCCTACCTTTAATATTGGCTTATTGGCAATATCTTTCTCCACTTCAACTGTAGTAAAAACTTTTTCGTTAAAGGTGTATTGCAATCCCATTTTGATAATCGTTGGCACTCGCTCATTATTATATTGTGCGGTTCTTGAACGTGTAGGATTGTAAACATGCACACCAAGTTTCAGGTTCTTAATTATTTCAGCAATAAAGCCCGCTTCGATGGCTACGGTACCACGTTTCCCGTAATTATTATCTCCAATAAAAGTGCTCAAGTAATTGAGTTGCATCCCTGCAGCAATCGATCTCCCAAATTGCCTCGAATAAGCTAAGCCATACTTACTTTCATTGTATAAGTTTTTGAAGCCCAATCGAGTGAATGAACCACTGATAACACCATATTTAAAGCGGCTTGCAACAGCAACCGCATTCATCATAACATTACTATTGGGATACAAAATTTGACTAAACACTCCCGCTTCGAATCTCTTGATGCTGGCTAATGCGGCCTGATTTTGATGCGCGGCCCAAACATCCTTTACACATATACTTGCGTGAGCCATTCCTGCACTGCGAGCACCAACAGGCAGGTTATCGTTAGCGGCTTTTAAAATAGCGCAACTCATCAATAATATCACAACAACACTAAGTCTCATTTTTTATTTTGAATGTATAAATGTAGTAAAATATTGAAAAAGCAATTTATTTTTTTATTGAACCCAAATTAAGCAATAGGAGATTTGGAAAATCGAGCTACTTGCTTTAGTTGGGTTAATCCCGATATAGAAAATGTTATCAGATTTGTAAAAATCTGATTTACAGTTTCTTTATCGTTTACGCCTTTTTAATGAGTAATCTTGGTTCAATTTGGACTAATTGCGGCATTAAACATTGCCTATTTATTTTTTGGTTGTAATAAAAAATAATTGCAATTGGCATACTCTCAATTGTAGTATAGCAAATTGTTAATTTAACCCAAATTCCGCATTAGAAAATGCG
>JBILUU010000119.1:0-7828 GCA_044370815.1 Bacteroidia bacterium | reverse complement strand
GGAGAAGCTGTTAAATCAATGCTTGTAGCATTATTTTCTGATAATATTAAATCCCCAATTAAATTATAAACTTCAATATTTGCTGCTGCTGAAATGGTAAAATTACCGGTACTTGGATTAGGGTAAATTTGTATGCTTGAAATATTTTCTATCGTTGATTCTAATGTCCCCGTTACCTGCGCGGGGCTTAACACATTAATGGTAAAACCCTCTTGCATGCCATCACGCATAATACCAACAGAATCTACTGTTAAACTATCGCAATAGGTGGCCGAGCAACTATCGGTAGTTAAGGTTAAACACACTTCATAAGTGCCTGCATTCATATAGGTATAACTTGGGTAAGGCCCATTCACAATGCTTTGCGGACCATCGCCAAAATTCCAACTAAAAACCGGATTTATACCACTTGCTAAATTGATTGCACCTATGTTAAAAGTTTGAATTTGCGTAAAAACAAAATAGGCACTACACGTATCGCTAATGGGCGAATTACCTATTGATATCAGCTTGCAAATGGTATCATTGCAGTGACTATTATCTAACGTATCTTGAACCCACAAACACACATTGTAATTTCCATCAACCAAATAGGTATGTTGCACATTTCTATTGTTTGAACTATTGCCATCGCCAAAAGTCCAGTAATAAATAGATTGCTGAGGATTGTTATTGCTAGTAATATCTATGAAATAACCAGTTAAACCACTTGAAACATTTACAAAATCAGTATTGCAATGATCTACAACCGGCACATAAAAAGGATTTACAGCATATATTGTATTGAAGCAATTTGTCCCCAAAGCAACATTTTGCCCATTTAAATTTACTTGAATACTATCAATATTGCCCACATACAAAGCCAATTGAGTGCCTTGATAAGAATTACCGTTCACATTCCAAACATAATCAGCTGGAGTAATACTGCCCGTTTGATTGGCATATAAGGTATCATTGCTAAAATAATAGGTGAATGCACAACTCGGACTTGGTGGAACATAGTTTGGATTTACAGCATAAATAGAATTAAAACAGCTGGTGCCCAATTGTAAATTTTGGCCATTTAAATTTACTTGAATACTATCTATATTGCCAACATATAAAACGAGTTGTGATCCACTGTAAAAATTACCATTTACATTCCAAACATAATTGGCTGGTGTAGCACTTCCAGTTTGACTAGCATACAACGTATCATTGCTAAAATAATAGGTAAATGCACAACTTGGATTAGGAGGAGGCACCGTATTTCCTAATTGAAAAATAGCACATGATTCACATATCAATACCTGATTAATTAAATCTACTATTTTCAAACAAATTTCATGTGGTAACGTGTCATTCAAAAAACCTTGATAAGTGGCACTGTGGCCTCCGGTTAGATTGTTTAATACTGAGGTTGTATCAAGAACAAATATGTAATTGTAAACACTCAATGTATCTGTGGCAGTAAAAGTAATTGAATTGTTGGCGGTATCAATAGCTTGAATATAAGTGCAATTTTGGGCACTTATCTTGAGCTGGAACAAAAAAATTAATATGAACAGTAATTTAATTTTCATGGTGTAAGCATTTAAAAAATTCAATAATTATATCATGGTTAAAGAAATACACGAACATTTAATTTAAATAGTTTATATACAGTGTAAATAAATTGCTATTGCATTGTTTTACAACTTGTTAAAATAACATTTTAAAAATCAAACTTAGCATTCTTTATTCATTATGAACTTGTTTATCGTAAATATTTTTGCAGTTTTACATAAAAATAAAACTGATGGAGATTTTTTTACTGCTTTTGGTTATCATAATTCTATTAAGCATCAGAAGCAACTTTTCCAATAAGAATCATCAACTGCTTTATGAACTCAATAAGTTAAAAGCCGAACTGCTTGAATTAAAATCTAAACTAACGGCCATCCAATTTCATCAGCATGCTGATGAACCAAAGCAGGAACATACGCAGGCCTCAACAACTGCAGTGCAAGACCCAAATAAAACCTCTAGTACTGTTGAGGAGTATACCGTGAAAACGGCTTTTACACCGCTGCAACCTATTACTCAAGAGGCAGATATTCCTGAGGTAATTGTTCATACCCAAACAGAAAAAGATAATGCTCAAGAGCTTGTTGCTGAGCCTGTACAACAGTTAATGCCACTTTATGATATAGATGAAAATAAAGGCGCTACTAATCATTCAGGTCAAGTAAAACAAAAGTCTACCTTCTTTGAAAAAAATCCCGATCTCGAAAAGTTTATTGGCGAAAATTTAGTCAACAAAATTGGTATTGCTATTCTCGTTTTAGGGATTGGTTACTTTGTAAAATTTGCTATCGATAAGGAGTGGATCAACGAAATCGGACGTGTAGCTATTGGCCTCTTGTGTGGCGGTATTCTCATTGGCCTCGCCCATCGCTTGCGCAAAGAATTTATTGCATTTAGCTCGGTGTTAGTTGGCGGTGGTATAGCGGTATTATATTTTACAATTTCACTGGCCTTTCATGACTATCATTTGTTTAGTCAAACGGTAGCATTCTCAATCATGGTGGCTATAACTGCCTTTGCTGTAGTATTAGCCATTGCCTACAATAAAATTGAATTGGCTGTATTGGCTATTATTGGTGGTTTTGGGTCACCTTTATTTGTAAGTACAGGTCAAGGAAATCATATTGTTTTATTCAGCTATTTACTTATTTTAAATGGAGGAATGATTAGTTTGGCTTACTATAAAAAGTGGAGTCTTGTAAATATTATTTCCTATGTATTTACCATACTCATTGTAGGTGGTTGGTTGTTTACTAAGTATGATAATCAAAGACATGAACCGCTGATAGTTTTTGGATTTGCATCTGCTTTTTATCTCATATTTTTTCTGATGAATGTGGTGTATAATCTTAAAAACAAACTTCCTTTCAAGGTCCTTGATTTATCCTTGTTGCTTAGCAATACTTTTTTGTTTTACAGCGCGGGCTTGTTTCTACTCAACAGTATGAGTTTGATTGATATGAAAGGATTATTTACAGTAAGTATGGGTGTGTTTAATTTGGGTTTGGCATACCCACTCTACAGGCGACAACACACGGATAAAAATTTGATTTTTATGTTGGTTGGTTTGGTACTTACATTCATTAGTTTGGCAGCTCCAATTCAATTGCATGGGCATTATATCACCTTGTTTTGGGCTGCTGAATCTGCTTTATTGCTGTGGCTTTGGCAAAAGTCGGGTATACAGCTTATCAAACAAACCTCTGTGCTCATGTTGGCATTAATGCTTATCAGTTTATGCATGGATTGGGGTAAGATATATTTTCAGATGCCTCAAGTTTACCTACTTCCTTTTGCCAATAAGGTATTTATTACGGGTATTTTTGCAGTAGCCGCAATAGGATTAACCTATCGTTTGCTTCATCATGAAAATGAGGTAAATTTCTACAAGGGTTTTATTCCACTTCAAAGCTATAAAACATCTGTGCAGGTAATGTTGCTGTTGCTGTTTTACTTGGTACTGCTTTTTGAAATCAATCACCAAATTAATTATTTTTACAAACAGCATGCTATTACAAAAATTGTAGTAACAAGTTATCATCTTACTTATATTGCTGTAGTTATATTACTTAATCGTACGCAACCCAATAAGTTGTTTACACAATTTAAAATTGCAATCCTTTGTATTGCCTTATTGAACATCTTCCTGTGTAATCAAAGTATCATCATCGTTAGAAACGAAATATTGAATACGCATGCTTCATGGAAAATATTTTTTTGGCTGCACCTATATATCATGGCAATAGGTTTTTACTTTATTTTCAGTTTACACCATTGCCTTATTACATTGATTGCAGAAAAGCAATCATCGCGCAGATTAGTTTATTGGATAAGTATCATTTTATTGATGATTACATTAAGTATAGTTTCTGATCACCTGGTAGTTTATAGTTTATTCAGTAAAAATCATCCTATTGCCTATCTTCTTAGTCAGCATCATAAGTTCGGATATGCTTTACTGTGGGGTGCTATCGCGTTTGCTTTAATCAACATTGGGATGAGGCAAAAAATACGTGAATGGAGAATTATTTCCTTAACGATTTTTACTTTGGTAGTCATCAAACTGTTTGTATATGATATCAGCAATATCTCTGAAGCTGGCCGCATCGCTGCTTTTGTTCTATTGGGGGTGTTGCTTTTGTTGGTTTCATTTATGTATCAACGACTAAAAAAATTAATAACTATTGATGGTGACAATAATGAAAAGAACCCTAATTAGGCAAAGTATTTTGATTGCGCTTAGTTTTGTAACTTGCTTAGCACAGATAAGCAAGGCGGATCATTTTGATTATATGGTGCAATTGCCAGAAATTAAGTCAAAAGGATTTCACAAAATAATTATTGCTCCTGCAATAAGTGCCAAATCTGCGGCTAATTTATCTGATTTGCGTTTGTATGATGAACAGAAAAAAGAGATTCCTTACATCCTAAGAAAAGACTTTATAAGTAAGCAACACCGAACATTCACCGAGCACAAGGTAATATCCGAACAATCGGTACAAAAATCTGCTACCGAAATTGTTATTAAAAATCAAGCGGGTAAGCCTATCAATAACCTATCCGTTTTTTTAAACAATGCCGAAGTATGTAAGGAAATAATCATATCAGGTAGCTATGACCAAAAGGAATGGTATGCGGTTAAACAATACTATAATTTATCAGGTGTGGCTGCCGAGAACAATGTAATCGAGCTGAACACAATTTACTTTCCTTTATCAGATTATACCTATTTTAAAATACGTATCAACGATAAATATTCACTGCCTGTAAAAGTGCTCAAAGTAGGTTATTACAGCGACTCTCTGCGCTATGGTGACGAATTAATACTGCCAAATCCTCAAATTAATCGCACGGAGCAACACCATGAACATATCACCCGCCTGCAATTAAATTTTGACGCAGCTTATAACATCGATAAACTAAATTTAAAAGTTAGTTCGCCAACCTTATACCGCAGAAATGTGCGTGTATTTGCCCTACGAAACAGTGGACAAAAAAATGAAAAAATATTGCTGCAACAAACTACACTCACACCCGCTTCATCAAGCCAAATTATCCTTGAAAATGTCTTTGAAAAGCAGTTATGCCTCGAGATTGATAATGACAATAATCCGCTTTTGGTGATTGATTCAATCATTTGTTCGCAACGCTCACAATATATCATTGCTTTTATTGAAAAGCCCGGCATATATGGTTTAAAGTTTGCAAATAAGGCATTGTCATTACCCGTGTACGACCTAAGTTATTTTAATCAACTGATCCCGGCTGAAATGCCAGTGATTGAAACAGAAAAGTTAAAGATGATTTATCATCCTACCCAGCCGGTTAACAGAACAGTTCAACCATTTTTCTACAATAAGAAATTCTTTTTATGGACAGTCATTGTGGTGGTTGCATTACTTTTATTGCTTGTTTCCTCTAAGATGTTAAACGAGAAGGGTATAAACAAAAAGTAAGTGTATTTAAACCCCAACAATCAGTACTGGTATTTTTACACTATGTCTTACTTTGTCCAGGGTTGTACCAAATAAAAAGTCTTTAAATCCTTTATGTCCATGAGTAGCCATTATAAGCAGTTCGGCTTTCTTTTGTGTAACAAGCTGAGGAATTTGTTTTTTAGGATTTCCATAACCTAGTGCAGTTTCAACCACGTAGCCCAATTCGGATAATCGTTGCTTATATTTTTCGAGCTGCTTGATATCACTCGTACTTTCATGATCTTTTATTTCTTCACCCAATACAATAGCACCTGCTGTTTCTAATACATGAATCAAAATGAGTGTGGTATTTTGTTGTGCTTGTAAAATCACCTGAGACAAAGCCGCGTTATCTGACTCCGAAAAATCAACAGCTATTGCAATTCTTTGATATTGTTTTTTACTGATTACAACATCTAAATTTTGATGCCCGTGTGGGGTAGCCGCATGATGATGCCTAACGCTTGATATAAATGGTGAAAATGTGATATAAAGCAAGATACCCAAAGACAAAATCACAAAAGGGATTACCACACCCATAATAAGTAACTGCTGATCAGGAAATTTATCTTGCAAATCGATGATCTCAGCAATCACCAATTTGATATTGAGCGAAACAATAATTGCTGCGCTGATCCATGCAAACACCTTGGTTTTAATGCCAATTACAAAGGTACCCATCTTTTGTTGGTCGCTTACAAAATGTATGAGTGGAATAATGGCAAAACCAAGTTGCATACTCAATATTACCTGACTCAAAATTAGTAACTTTCCGGTGGCCTCTTCACCAATATAGTAGATAGCAAGCAAACTTGGCACTACGGCAATTAATCGGGTAATGATTCGCCTTACCCAAGGTTGAATTCTAAGGTTTAAGTAACCTTCCATAATAATTTGTCCTGCTAAAGTACCGGTAATGGTAGAACTTTGACCTGCTGCAATTAATGCTACAGCAAATAAAATGGGTGCCCAACGGGTGCCCAACATAGGTTCAAGCAAACGGTGTGCATCCTGAATTTCTGCCACCTCGAACAAGCCATTTTTATAGAACGCGGTAGCTGCTAAAATCAAGATGGCAGCATTAACAAAAAATGCGAGGTTGAGTGCTATGGCCGAATCAATAAAATTAAATTTGATGGCACGCTTGATATCGGATTTGATGTTGCCAATTTTTCGCGTTTGAACAAGAGCCGAGTGTAGGTATAAATTGTGCGGCATCACTGTGGCCCCAATAATTCCTATAGCAATATAAAGCGCATCACTATCGGGCAATGAAGGAACAAATCCTTTAACCACTTCTCCAATTTGAGGTTTTGCAAAAATCATTTCAGCAATAAAGGAAAAGCCAACCATGGCCACCAGCGTGATGATGAAAGCTTCCATTTTCCTTATCCCGAAATTGATTAGAAATAATAAAATAAAAGTATCGAGCACACTAATGATCACACCAATCATCAAAGGCAAGTCAAACAACAATTGTAATCCTATTGCCATTCCCAATACCTCTGCCAAATCGCATGCAGCTATAGCAATTTCCGCTAAAAAGTATAGAAAATAATTAACATATTTCGGATATGTTTCTCGCGATGCTTGTGCTAAATCTCTACCTCTTACAATTCCCAATCTGGCACTTAAACTCTGAAGCAAAAGTGCAATGATATTACTCATTAAGAGTACCCATATCAGTTGGTAGCCATATTTGCTTCCCCCTGCCAAATCGGTGGCCCAGTTACCGGGATCCATGTAGCCTACACTTATCAAGTAGGCAGGTCCAAGAAATGCTAAAAACTTTTTAAATAATCCTTTGCGCTGATTGATATCAACACTGCCATGCACTTCTGATAAAGACTCACTACTTTTATTTCGATTTACTGACATATCACAAGAATATTTTTTGCCACCTGATGGCTAATAAATAAATGTTCTTTTTTATTGATGTTTAACTGCATTGATCGATCAAAATCATTGATGCTTTTAACTACAATTTTTTGACCCAATACCAAGTTGATATGGTGTAAGTGTGATAAAAACTCATCACTGTGCTCTAAAACACCTGAAATGATAAGCTTTTTGCCAATGCTTGCTGTAGAGAGTGCGATGTTATTGTTTTGAGCAATTTTACCATCCTTGTTAGGAATAGGATCTCCATGAGGGTCAAATTTGGGTTGTCCAAGAAACAGGTCAAGTCTTTCAATTAATGCTTCTGATTTAACATGCTCTAGTTGTTCGGCAAGTTCGTGCACCTCGTCCCAGCGAAAAGACAATTTGTCAACAAGAAATACTTCCCACAGCCGATGATTTCTGAG
>JBILUU010000118.1:0-7851 GCA_044370815.1 Bacteroidia bacterium | reverse complement strand
CACTTACCGTAACTATTACGATTACTCCCGCTCCTGACCCAACCCATTACTACCCTTCGTTTACATTTTGTGCTGGTGGTACAGTTCCAGCCCCTATTTTTGATTCTTTAGCCAGTGCAGGATTGTTTACATCTTCACCTGCCGGGTTGGTATTTTTAAATCCAAACACAGGAGAAATCAATGTTGACTCTTCGGCTGCTGGAACATACACCATTACCAACACCATTACAGGGTTTGGATGCCCAACAACAACGGATACTTCGGTGGTGGTCATTGCAGAACAAAATATTGACGCAGGTCCTGACCTTTCAACTTGTACCGGACTAGGTGCACTTATAGAAGGTTTAGCCACAGGCCCTAACAGTAATAACCTCACGTGGACAGGAGGAACGGGCACATTTACAAGTCCGGCCAACGATACCACCTTTTATAATCCATCGTTAAATGATGCTGGCGTTGGATTTGTGAATTTAGTGCTCACAATGAATGGTACACCCGCTTGCCCTAGTATTTTTGATGTTGTTCAATTAGCAGTTCAATTGGGTGCTATTTCCAGTGCAGGCATTGATCAAAATATATGTGGAAGTGGTGGTCCTCCAATTACCCTCAATGGTAATGTAAGCGGATTGGGAACAACTGGTACTTGGTCTACCAACGGAACGGGTTCGTTTGGGAATGCCGCTGCTTTAAGCACGATTTATACCCCTAGCGCTGCTGATTTTACTGTAGGAAGTATTACCATTTATTTAACTACTGATGACCCTGCGGGTAACTGTCCTCCGGCCATAGACTCATTGGTCGTAACATTTAGTACCCCTCCAACAGTATCTATTCAAGCTCCCAACAGTGTTTGTGCCAATGCCAACATATCATTTACTGCTGTTACCACAGGTTCAGTGAACGGCTATCAATGGGTACTAGTGAATGGTACCGGAACCTTCAGCAATCCAACAGCTGCAAGCACTTCTTACACTCCAACAGCTGCCGACATCAATAACGGTTTTGTTGTAGTTACTGTAACCGCATCAGCGCCTGCTCCATGTGTTAACGTAAGTGACCTCGATACAATTAATATTATTCCTGCACCAACCGCGGTAATCAGTGGTGGTGGAATTGTTCAAACAGGGCCAAGAACGATCTGCCCGAATGGAACAACTGCCGATGTAACCATCAATATCAACGGAAACGGACCATTTAACTTTACATACGTGGTTGGTGGCGACACGCTATCATTTACTAATGTGGCTTCTCCTTTTGTTTATCAAGATAGTATCCCCGGACCATTTATCATTACCGCACTTACCGATCAAGGTGCCTGCCCGGGGACAGTTACCGGTTCAGCTACGGTTGATACCGTAAACATCCGCTACCTTGCCCTTGCAACGCCCGAAACTTGTGGCGAGCTGAATGGTTTGGCAGCAGTTATCAATGTTACAGGAGGAACACAACCATATACCTACGGATGGAGCAATGGTTCGCCAAATGATACTATTTTCGATATGCTTTCAGGTATTTATTATGTAATTGTAAAGGATGCCAATGATTGTACCGCTGAAGATACCGTATTTGTGCCGCAAGTGTTGGGTGTAAACGCCTCTTTCACTGCTAATCCAATGTCAGGCTCCTATCCGCTTACAGTTAACTTTACCAACAACAGTACCGGTGCAACCACCTACTTGTGGAACTTTGGTGATACTGATACCAGTACCGCTTTTTCACCTGTACACATTTTTGAATTGCAAGGCGAATACCAAGTTATTCTTACTGCGTACAACACACCCGGTTGCTTCACCTACGACACGCTTAAAATTGTGGTAGATGGTGAAGTGCCTAACATCTTTACACCAAATGGCGATGGTTCGAACGAAGTGTTTTCTTTCAACCGACTCAGTGTAAGTCAATTCAATGCTCAAATATTTAACCGTTGGGGCAGAAAAGTTTACGAATGGACCGATCCGAAAACCGGTTGGGATGGTGGCGACTCCGAAGCAGGAGTGTACTACTACATTGTTCAACTAACAACGCTTAATGGCAAAGAAGAGGAACTACACGGTACCATTACTTTATTAAGATAATTATAAAAGATAAGTTAAAGCCGAAGTTTTTTTACTTCGGCTTTTTTATTCCCTATGTCCAACGAAACAAACCCCTGGAAAACACTTCAATCGAAGGAAGTATACGAATCACCATGGATTTTAATTACCAAACACGAGGTACTCAACCCTGCGGGCAATCCTGCTACCTACAGCACCATTACCTTTAAAAATAAAGCGATAGGTATATTGCCACTTGATGAGCACTATAATACTTGGATTGTGGGGCAATACCGTTATCCTACAAACAACTATAGTTGGGAAATCCCCGAAGGTGGTGGACATCCCGATGTTCCTTATCAAGAGTCGGCTGCACGGGAATTATTAGAAGAAACAGGTATTAAAGCCAATACCTATATGGAAATTATGAGAATGCACCTTAGCAACTCAGCAAGCAATGAAGAGGCCATTGTTTTTGTGGCGCGCGACCTAAGCTTTCATGAAGCAGAGCCAGAAGAAACAGAGGTATTACAAGTAAAGAAAATACCCTTTGCCAAACTTTTTGATATGGTTGATAAAGGCGAGGTAACAGATGCAATAACGATAGCTGCCGTTTATAAAACGAAATTACTCATCGACAGCGGAGCGTTATAATTAGCTGTTGTAATATTTGCTGTCCCAACTATTGTCGCTGAAATTCTTGTGTGCAGTTGACCCCAAAAAGATGATGAAGAAGAACAATGCAATAAAGGTATGCACCGTTAACCATATCCTTAATGAAAACTCATGCTCAGGTGTTACATTTAACCATGAAAAAGGAAGACCGAAAGCAATCAATGCAGCGGGAAACCACATAAAAATAAAGTAACTATATATACTCTTTATTGGATAGGAGATTAGCGCTCTATACCATGCCAAATCGTTACCCCATTGATGTATCAAATAATACCTATTGTCGGCAAGTTGTGCGAATAACAAGGGATCTTTATGGCAATCTTCAAGTTTGAATACCTCGGCAGGAGCAACTATCTTAAAGTTTTTAATCTTTACGTTGTATTTGCTCTCAAAAGACTTAATTTTACTAATAGCCTCATAAGGAAATGACGGCTTAAAAAATGAAGAGTCGAGAAACCTTAGATTGTATTTGAGGCAGATAGATTTAATTTGGTTGAGGTTAAACAACTGCTCCTTATCTGTTGCATCAAGTGTCTCAACATCTAATAATGGTTCTACGGATTCATGCTGTAAACGATAGAGCACATCTTCGTCTACTTGCACCGAGGCACTTAAAATAGATGAAACCTGATCGAGAATGGTTTCCTGTTTGTGCTTTTGCAAAAACAATTCTTCTTTGATGTTCACTTGTTTAAACTTCATATTAAAATAAATTAAAACACGTTAGAATGACTTGAAGATAACAATGGATAAAAATTAATGTTTGGCAATAAAAGTAATTTTAACAAATAGATTTATTTTATCACCGTTACCCTTTGCGTATATATTTGATTGTTGGCTTGCACCGAACAAACATATATACCTGCCTGCAGGTCGGCTGTTGATGTTTGCAGTAGGTGTTTGCCTGCCGGAAGTTGTTGCTTAACCGGCTGCTGAACCAATTTTCCGCTGAGGTCGCTCAAAGTATAGGAAACATTAGCCGGCTCATTCAATTCGAGCTTTAAGGAAAAAAAATCTTCGGCAGGGTTAGGATATATTTGCAGGCCCGAGGTTACACTGCTTTCATTCAAGAACTGCGCACTTGGGGTGTTTGCCACAGCGGCTTGAAACACCTCCTTGGTAGAGGTATTCTGAATCCAAGTTACAAGTGTAAATCCTGCACTCGTTCCCCAAATATTGAAACTACTTGGCACCACATTGCCATAGGTTAATTTATAGTTTCTATTGGTAATAAATGTAGTGTCGGCATTAATGTTGGTGAGCACTGTTCCAACATAATTGGGCAACATTTTTCGCATCACATAATGAAAGGTTGTTTGGCTAGTGGTGCCACCTGTGTAAGTGTAAAAATCTTCGGTAAGGGCTAGGTAAAGGCGTAATATTTCGGTCATGTTCGTAAATGACTCTGCTGTACAAGTAGCTTTGATGGTGTCGCCCGACAAGTAAAAATATGGTGTGAGGTTAAATGGCGATTGGCCTGAGGCAGCATCAATCACTGCTTGATTGAAGGTTGAGGTAGCAACACCGTTTAAATAGGATAACGGAATTGAGTTGACACCATAACTGTTTCTTCTCGAGTTGCCGTCAGAATTAAAACTTGGATCATCGCCCGGAGGAGGCCAATTCATTTGATATTTTACAGCAGCTGCCTGACCACCAGGTATATTGGCATCAATAGAAGATAAAAAGGGATCAAATGTAGTATTGAATGATGCGCAGGGTCCACACGTACTGCTGGTGAACTCTTCAATCAATGGCAATTGAGGCACGGTGTTTCTCGCTACAAAAAAGTCAACTTTGCTTGTTGAGGTTGATTTGGGAATATTGTTGCCTTCTTTTGCATCAAGCCATAATTGTAATTGATGCGCCTGTAAAGATTCATGAATGAGTAAATCGGTTGATATTTCTATGCTTTTTCCAACAGGCAAATCAATAGACAATTGCTGAGTTTTCACCATCCGCTCATCGATGGCAAGGTGTAAGAAAACTTCTCCCTTAAAATCTTTTTCTACCGTAGTGATTTCAAATTTTAAACCGGCCTGAGTATCATTTTTAGTAACACGAGGAAAAGATTTAATTTGTAACTTAAGCTCATCGGTATTGGCTGCAAGCAGATGCATACTGGCAGCAAAAGAAATAGCAAGGGCGAATAATTTTTTCATTAGATCTTTTTTTGATATTCAAATATATGTATAATAATTTTTGAATTCAAATAATACCAATTGCATTTATTTTTTAGTCCATTTAAAAAATAAATATGCAATGGTTAATGCCGATACTACTTTAAATTAGTCCAATAAGGTTAAGCCGTAATTGGACTAAATTGAAACTGTAATCGGTATAATTTCATCATTTCATTCCTTTTGGGAATTAAGCACACAAAACTGTGCATTGTGCCAACTACTGATTATTGCGGGTTTAACGGATTAAACCAACGGTACCTTTCCTTTGCATATCGGTAACCAAGGTTTTCCCGTTGTTGTCGTTAGCTTCAATTTGCCAAATATATAGTCCAACCGGAGAGGGTACACCTTTGTAGGTTCCGTCCCAACCTTGATTGATATCTTTGGTTTCGAAGATTTTTTCGCCCCAGCGATTAAAAATAATCATGCTAAAATCTTTTACATCCATTCCTATGGCTTTAAACATATCATTGGTGCCATCATCGTTGGGTGTGAAGGCACTGGGCACATAAACAGAGCTGCACATAGCGAATACCTTCACCGAATCGGTTGCCTTGCACGTTCCATTATCAACGGTAAGGTAATACCACTTGGTGTTTTCTGGGAATGCATTCACTTCAAAAGTATTAGTATTACTTAAGCCCTCGGCAGGTTCCCATGTAGGAATACCATTGCCATACCCAGAGAGGAGGGCACCTTCTACACAATCGCTGTACACATCATCTCCAGCTTCTACGCGCGGGCGTGGTGCAAATTCAAGTTCAACCTCATCTATAGCTGTGCACCCACCACTATTGACAACAACCACACTGTACTTTCCTGTTTCGCTTACAGCTATTTGAATGCCATCTTCACCATTTGACCAATTGATTTGAGGATAATTTTGTGTGGTGCTTAAGAACACCAAATCGCCCTCACATGGTGTAGGATTGGGATTAAAAATGCTCACCGTAATACCGGTATTGAACGATACTACAACTGTATTTGAGTTGGCCGTACAGCCATCGGTATTGGTAATATTTACATAATAGTTGCCCGTTTGAGCTGCCGAAAAGTTTGCAGAAACTGCGCCTGCAATGATACCGTTTTCGTTATACCACTGATATGCGGCTGCGCCAGTTGGACCTTGTAACAATGCGGGAACTGCGTTACAAATGAGAATAGGACCGCTGGGAGCTACCAATGCCGTTGGCAATGGCAACAAATTAATAATTACCGACTCAGATGAAGCAGAACAACCATTTGCTGCGGTATTTACCACGCTGTAGCTGCCTGTTGCTGTTGCAGTATATGCCTGGTTGGTTGCGCCTGCAATGGGTAAATTATTGAGGTACCACTGATAACTGTCCATGCCGGCTGTTGCGGTAAGTTGCAATGATTGACCCTGACAAAAACTAAGCTGTCCGTTCGCTGAGGTAATAGCGGGCTGTGCGGCATTGAGCACCACCACACTCACGGGAGCCGATATGGCTGTACAACCCTCGGCTGATGTTACTTGTATGGTGTAGCTGCCAGCTTGATCAGCAGTTGTACTTTGATTGCCTTGGCCTGTGATGGGTGCGCCATTAAACAGCCATTGATAGCTTGCTGCCGTGTCGACATTTTGTAAAATTAATGAGTCGCCATCACAAAAAGTTGTTGCAGACAAAGCATTGATAACCGCAGTTGGTGTCGGAAAAACATTAACGGTAATTTCGTTAGAAAGGCCTGCGCAAGCGCCACTCGAAACAGAAACCGTGTAAACACCGCTTTCGCTAACGGTAAGAGAGGAATTATTTGCTCCTAAAATATCGGCCCCGTTTTGTTGCCATTGATAGGTGCCGCTTGTATTGGTGCTGAGAACCACATTTCCACCTTCGCAAAAATTGGTTGGACCGCTGGCGGTAATATTTGGCGTAGCACCCGATCCTACAGTAATGTAACCTGTTTGTGTAGTGGTAAAAGAGCCACAAGAATTAGAAATTTGTAAGGTTACCGAATAGGTTCCCGGGTTGTTGTAACAGATTGAACTTGGGTTTTGAACATTGGCAGTGCCTGTTGCGGCACCCGAAAAATTCCAAAACCATGAAATCGGGTTTCCTTGACTATTGTCGGTAAAACTGATGCAGTCTCCCGGGCATACATTGGTGTTTGAGGCACTAAATGCCGGAACTCCCATCATACCATTGCTGGCGCCTTTTGATATATTTGCACCACACTTTACCTGCCAAGTAGCAGAGGCATCACATGTTCTACCTACTGAGCAACCATCATTAGCTACCGGTACAACAGCAAATCCTGTATTGTTCGGACGATTTACGATTAATGGTGCGCAAGGGCCCAATGTTGCGGAGGTAATATTCATGGGGAATTGCCCCGCTCCCCAGTAGATGGCATCTTGCTGTGTGCCTGCACTGTTGAGCAACAGCAGTTGTTCGGCATTATTTGAAAGGATGCCTATTTCGGCTGCCAATCCTGCGGTGCAACCACAAGTAGCAATGTTTACATTTATAGCTCCGCCTGAGTTGTTGCTGCCTATAATAAAGTATCCGTTTGCCGGAATGCTGGAGCCCGAGGGTATAGTAACCGAAAAATCACCATCGGTAATCACGTAACAACTGATATCTACAGGACTATTGCAGGTATTAAATAGTTCAATCCACTCGGCTGTACTTGGCATACAAGATCCGTCACACGTGCTGTTGGGATTAATCATTACCTCATTAATGAGCACACATTGGGCGTTGCTTTTGCACACCCACAACACTAAAATTACGATTAACGCTTTAATTTTCATCAATAAATAATGCACAAAATTAACGTTTAAAAGCGCGGTAATATCAAGTAATTGTTAAATTAGACAAACATGCCTATCTTTTGTTTTATCTATGATAATTACGTTACCAAAGTTGTTGGGAGGTGTTTTTTCACCCTTTAAATGGATTAAAAGATCGTGTGTGAATGCCCATGGCTACTGCCCG
>JBILUU010000117.1:0-7862 GCA_044370815.1 Bacteroidia bacterium | reverse complement strand
ATTTTGTTGGTAACACTAATGTGATTGTTAAGTTTGAAGGATATAATAATTATGGAAACAACCTCTATATCGATAACATCAATATTTCAGGTACACCTAATAACAGTCCGCCTGTAGCTAATTTCGCCTTCAATGCCAATGCCGTGTGTGTAGGAGATGAGGTATTATTCATCGATCAGTCTACAAGTAATGTTACCTCGTGGAATTGGACCTTTCAAAATGGGAATCCCGCCACCTCTGCAATTCAAAATCCAAGCGTAGTATTTTCTGCACCGGGAACCTATCAGGTAACGTTACAAGTAAGCAGTCCGGCAGGTACCGCTAACAGCAGCTCAAATATTACTATTTTGGCCCCTCCGGCACAACCCGTAATTACGCAAAACGGCAACCAATTGTCTGTTAATTTACCTGCCAATCATACTATACAATGGTATTTAAATGGCAATCCTATACCCAATGCAACAATTGCTAGTTTGAATATTGCTGTTGCAGGTGATTATACGGCTATCGTTACTAACTCAGGAGGCTGTTCTGCTTCTCAATCGGGTAATTTTGGGCTCATTACTTCTTTGGCCAACATAACCGCTATAAAAGACTTTACTATGCATCCCAATCCATCAAACGGTGTTGTGTTTTTGCAAGCAGCTGTGGAAGGAAAAACAATGCAGGTAAATGTATATAACGCTATTGGTAGTTTATTGCTGAGTGAGCAATATGTCAATTACCAATCCAATAAACCTATAAATCTTGATTTTTCTGCCTATGCAGATGGGATATACTTTGTGAGCGTAACTACTGAAGATTTTTCAGAAATTAAAAAGATGATTTTGAAAAAGTAAGCTTGAGGAACTCTGAAAATAAATTAGGGTCATTGCTTTATTTTGCACCGCTATTGGTACAATAAGGAGATCACAACAGTGAACTACATTCAATGTGTAATCGGTATTAATGGGCTTTTCCTTCGGAGTTTTTAAGTTTTTGAGCTACATACAGACTCAAAAAACTTGCCGCTACCGCAAAAAAGCCAATCCAATTGTAATGCGATAAACTACCTCCGGCATTTTTTACGATAACCATGCCCGATGCAAAGGAGGCAATGCTGCTCGACAGCTGCTGCACACTGCTGTTGATGCTCATAAAACTACCCCTGTTTTTAGGATGAACCGTGGAGGTAACCATTGTGGTTGCGGGCACCATTCGGCCACCAATAAAAATCATAAAAAAGGTAGTTACCACCAGCGCTGCATATACTGGTATATGGCCCATATTGGTGATCAATAAAACAGGTGCTGCCGACAACACAACAGCATAACCAAATATCCTTAGTCGACCATGTTTATCGGCTAATTTGCCAATTAACGGAAGTGTAAAAATTGTCCCTATGCCACCGCACAAATAAATAAATGGGAGTTGACCTTCTTTAAATCCTACATTAAATACCATATAAGGACTTAAAAAAGGAATGATACTGAACTGTCCAAAGATGAGCAAACTCATCATTAAAAGTGCCCGTAAAGCATTTTTATCATTGGTTACATTGGTGATTACTTCAATGGGTTTCGGGCGTGTGGCACGCGATTGTAGGTGCCCTTTCAATGAGGGAATAATACTAAAAATTGAAGCGATGATAATTGTTGTAAATGCAGCTAAAAACAAAAAAGGAGCATTCCAAGTGTACTGATTGGCAAGAAACAAACCAATTGGTACACCCAATACAGAGGCGGCAGAAAAGGCAGTCATCACTACACCCATGGCAGAGGCGCGTCTCTCGGCAGGAATTATATCGCTCACAATTGAAAGCACCAAAGCACCCAAAACACCTCCAAAAGCCCCGGTTAAAATTCGAGATGCCAGTAAGGATATGTAGTTGGGCGACAGGCCACAGGCAAGTGTTCCTAGTGTAAAGCCAAGATAAACAAATATAAAAGCTGTTTTGCGGTCGAAACGATCGATGAAAAAAGCACCAAGAAATCCAAAAATTCCTGCACTAAAGGTATAGCTTGCCACCAATACGCTAAACTGTTGTGGGTTTATTTGCATAATACGCATGAGCTGTGGACCAAGCGGCATCATCATCATAAAGTCGACAATATGCGTAAATTGCGCGGCAGCAAGCACAAATAGGATAAGTTTTTCTTTTTTGGTCATGAAGCCGTAGTTGTTTTTTGGTGGATTATTGAGCACAACAAAGGAAGGTAAAAAACGAGAGCAAAGTGTTTTCACATTCACAAAAAGCACAAAAAATTTTGCAGAAATAAAAAATTATGTACTTTTGCCCTCCCAAAACAAGCGAAAGTAGCTCAGTTGGTAGAGCACGACCTTGCCAAGGTCGGGGTCGCGAGTTCGAACCTCGTCTTTCGCTCCAAAATCCCTCCTCAGTTAGGAGGGATTTAATTTATTGACCAGTCAGTGTGATGCGGCACTGAAAAAACCCTTGCCCGGGTGGTGGAACTGGTAGACACGCAGGACTTAAAATCCTGTGGCCATTGCGGCTGTACGAGTTCGATTCTCGTCCCGGGTACAAAACAATCAATCAAAGCCCTTTTAATCAAAGGGCTTTTTTGTTTTTAAGTGTTTCAAAGTAATAAAAGGGAACAGGATCAAAAGTTGTGGACTAAGCAAATTTAATAGTTTGACAGTATTTTCGTTTTTGATAATTTATTTTTATATTTAATAAGTTTATTTTTTACCTTTGTGTGATGGTTATCATTTCAAAAGCAAAACTAATTGAGTTTTACAGCATAGAAAGCAAGTCAAAAGAAGCTATACTGCTGTGGTATAACATTAGTTTGATAAGTGATTGGAATGATTTTCATGCCATTAAACAAACTTTTAATAGCGTTGATGCTGTGGGTAACGATAGATTTGTTTTTAATGTTGGGGGCAATAAATACAGGATTGTTGCCCTCATTCATTTTAGTACAACAACAATGTATATAAGGTTTGTTGGCACTCACAAACAATATGATAAAATAGACTGTAAAACAATATAATTACCATGGAAGCAACTAAAAAACAGTTTGATGTAGCTGAAAGAAAAATGAATGAATTATTGGCCCTTGCCACTAAAAAAGGGGGTTTTGAGGCACTTACTAAAAAAGAAAAGGCAACACTTGAAAAATACACACAAATAGTTCATGCTTATGAAGCGCAGCATTATACTATTCCATTGCCCGAAACATTGCAGGGGTTAATAGCACTTAAAATGTATGAAAACAAATTGAAGCAAAAAGAACTCGCTCAAAAGTTAAACATTACTGATACTAAACTTTCGGAAATAATGCATAACAAAAGAAAACCCAGCCTTAGCTTTTTAAAGGCATTACATGAAGTGTTTAATATTGATGGAAATTTATTATTGAGAATGGTTTAAATTTAAATTTCTTTACTACTTTTTATGTTATAAGTTACTTTGAAATAACAAAAGCGCTTGAAAGACTTATTCATCAGGGCAAAAATTAAAGGATATGTTTCTCGTCCCGGGTACAAAATCATCAATCAAAGCCCTTTCAATCAAAGGGCTTTTTTGTTTTTGTTCAAGTAGCAGGTTTGTAACGATACAATTTCTGTTATAGTCCAAGAAATTGAACTATAACAGCTACTCTATCGGCATTATACCACAAACTTATAGACTAATTTATCACAAGTAAAGGTATTACTTGAACACCTAATCAATAATTACGCTAAATTTCCGTTATTAAATATGGCCTACAGCAATAGGTGATAAAAATTTTATAAGCACACTATTTAAACTTTCCTTTGCAGAGGTGAAAGGATTTTTAATCATACTTTTTTCAAGTTGCTTTGTGGCGCTGTCGGCTCAAAATTTCAGCAATTATAAAAGCCGCTACGTATCAACTAAAAAAGATACCGTGCAGCTAGATACGCTGAGTATTATTGCCCCCTCATTTCGTATTAAAGATACCACACTTAATATTGCTTATCAATTGCTTGATGCTGCTGCCTTGCTGGTATGGAAGCAAAAGAAAAACTTGCCCGATAGCGTGCAGGTTGAATTTGAAACCTTCCCCTTTTTGCTGAGCAAGCAGTACTATCATAAAAACTTGAAGCAAATGCAAGTGGCATCAAAAAATTTTACCAACCCATTTACTTTTCAGTATCAAAAACCCAACAACGATATATTTAAAATGGAGGGGCTCAACAGAAGCGGAAGCATTACGCGTGGTGTAACATTTGGGAACAATCAGGATGTAGTGGTTAATTCTAATTTGAATTTACAACTCTCGGGTAAAATTAGCGACAATATCAATATTAAAGCCGCTATTGCCGATGATAACATTCCCATTCAGCCCGAGGGAAACACCCAGCAACTGCAGGAGTTCGACAGGGTGTATATACAACTGAATGATGAAAAGTCGCAATTGATTGCCGGTGATTTTATTTTAAATAGGCCGCCTTCCTACTTCATGAACTATTTTAAACGCAATCAGGGAGGGGCTTTTAATTCAACCTTTAAGGAGGGTAAAAATAAAGAAAGGGTGCATAGTATTGATGCCTCCGCTGCTGTAAGTAAAGGAAAATTTTCGCGCAATGTAATTATTGGTATCGAAGGCAATCAAGGGCCTTATCGCTTGAAAGGGGCAGAAAACGAAAACTTCATTATTATTTTATCGGGTTCAGAAAACGTTTATATTGATGGCAAACTATTGCAGCGCGGGCAAGAAAATGATTACATCATTGATTATAATACTGCTCAAATTACATTTACTGCAAAACAAATCATCACAAAGGATAAGAGGATAACCGCTGAATTTCAATATGTAGATAGGAATTATGCACGTTCAATTGTGACTTTTGGCTACGATGTTACAGCGGGGAAATTTCAGAGTCGCATACATGTTTACAGCGAACAGGATAATAAAAACAAACCGGTTAATCTGACCTTGAGTGATGTACAAAAAGATATATTAAGAAGCGTAGGTGACAGTATTAACTTGGCACTTGCTCCTAGCGTAGATACAGTAGATTTTTCAAGTATTCAGGTATTGTATAAACAGCAAGATACCATTGTGAATGGCATTGCTTACACTAAGATTTTTGTGTATTCAACCAATCCTGAACAAGCTATTTATCGTCCTTCCTTCAGCGAAGTTGGCCAAGGAAACGGTAATTACATCAACATTAATAGCAGTGCCAATGGTAAGGTGTATCAATGGGTGGCACCTGTGAACGGACAAAAGCAGGGCAACTACGAACCCTTGATATTACTCCCAACGCCTAAACAGCGCCAAATGGCTGTAGCTGCAACAACATACAAAATCAACAATAATCTTAAAACCGGTGTAGAGCTGGCTATCAGTAATTTTGATGTTAACACCTTCAGTGCAATTGGAAATGCCAATAATCAGGGATATGGGGTTAAATATTTTATTGATGGCAAAACACCTCTTAAAGACTCATTGAAAGGACTTTCATTGATTACCACAGGCAGTTATGAAATGATATCGAAAGGGTTTAATCAAATTGAACGATTTAGGTCGGTAGAGTTTGAACGCGACTGGAACAGGAGTTCTCCTGTAATAAACGATGTACAACAATTGGCCGTGCTTGGCATTGGCATCGAGAAAGCGAAAACAATGCGTGCTTTATATAAATTCAATACATTTAATGAAAGAAGCAATTACAACGGACAGCAACACATGCTCAATTCTTACTATGATAAAAACGGGTTGAAGGCCACTTTTGACGGTAGTTACCTTACCTCAAAGGGCCTTGTTGACAATACGGTTTTTTTACGTCAAAAAGGTGGTGTATCTAAAGACTTTAAGAAAAAAAATATCAAACTTGGTGTTTTTCAGGAACAAGAAAAAAGCAGCTTTAAAGCCCCTCAAACCGACAGCTTGCTTGCTCAAAGTTTTCATTATTTTGAATGGCAGGCCTACGCCAATAACAGCGATTCATCTAAGAACACCTATGAGCTAAAGTATATTAACCGTACCGATTGGCTGCCCAAGGATAATGCGTTTAAAGTGGCATCGGTAGGGCAAAGCTATTTATTTAGTACCGGCTTTAATCCTTCACCGGGGAGCACTTTTAAAAATACTACAACCTATCGCGTGCTCGATGTTAAAGATACAACTTTGATTGCTCAAAATGCCGATAAATCGCTAGTGAATAGAATAGAATATTCGGTTAGATTGTTAAAGGGAAGTTTGAATTTGTCCACTTTTTATGAGCTCGGCTCGGGGCTTGAAGTAAAGAGAGAATATTCATTTATTGAAGTTGCTCCTGGTCAGGGCTCCTACACCTGGAAAGACTACAACGATAATCAAATTAAGGAGCTGAATGAATTTGAAATTTCGGTGTTCAGCGATCAGGCAAAGTATGTAAAGGTGTTTACCCCAACTAATCAATTTGTAAAAACATTCAACAATCAGTTCAATCAACTCATTAACCTTAATGCTCCCGCTAAGTGGGCTTCGCAAAAGAAAACCTTTAAAAAATTGGTTTCAAGGTTTTCCAATCAAACAGTATATCGTATCGATAGAAAAACTGCTAATTCTAATCTTGAGGAATCGTTCAATCCGTTTAATAATTTGAGTTTCGATAGTACCCTTGTGTCCTTAAATTCGAACCTGCGGACTACCTTTTATTTTAATCGGCTAGATCCAAAATTCGGGCTTGATTATACTTTTCAAGAACCTAGAAACAGACAGTTGTTAACCAATGGATTTGAGTCGCGCAGTAACCGTTCCAACGGAATACGTATTAGATACAACATTACACGTATTTTTCAGTTGAGTACCGATGCTGTTCGTGGAATAAAAACAAACTTATCGGACTATTTTAACACGCGCGATTTTAATATTCGATATAACGAAATTGAGCCAAGGTTTACCTATCAACCAAACGTATCTTTTAAACTTATTTTAAGCTATAAATATGTTGAAAAGGTTAATGTTTACAATGATTCCAACAATGTTGTGCTCAATAATAACTATGGTGCCGAATTGCGATTTAATGAGGCAGGAAAAGGTAGTTTCAGCGCAAAAATTAATTACATCAATATCGCCTACAACAGCAATGCCAACACTTCAGTAGCTTTTGAAATGCTCGATGGTTTGGTGCCCGGTAATAATGTTACTTGGAATATTGGCTATCAAAGAACATTGGCCAATAACATGCAAGTGAATTTTAATTATGATGCCAGAAAAACAGAAGGGAACAAAACCATTCACACCGGAGGCGTGCAAGTGAGGGCATTCTTTTGAAGCAGCTAAATTCCTAACTCAATTTGTAAAAATCCGGCCATGTATTGCCTGATTGCCTGATTGAGGAGCACCCCATTTTTTCGGAAGGCATCTTCTAAAAACTGAATTTCGGCTTGCACCTTTAATTGATGATTACTAATAAATTTGGTGATGCACAATGCGTATTGTTTTTGTTGAGGTATAAAGGTTGCAAGTAAAGAATCGGGTTGCGTAACAGCGTATCTAAGGGCCACACAGGTGTAGTTTTCAAAACAGAAGCTCATTTGCGTATTAAGTCCTCTTCCCGCAATGTAATAGCCCTGTTTATTGCCATCCATAAATACATTGTTTGCTCCCCTATACAAGTACTCTGAGCTAATTGCAAAGCCATTGAATTTAAATAACAAATCGGCCATGTAGGCGTGCAAATATCTTGGCGTAGGCAGTATACGCCCCGTTTGCCCTAGCGATTTTGATGCGAAATCGTTGTAGTGCGCAACTGCTGCTATGGATAGCTTAGGTTTTTGTTCTCCTTCAATATCTGCTTCCATCATATCGTTGTTGCCTGTAAATTTTCCAAATGGCATGATTTCGATACGCCCGGTAGTTGATAGCCCTTTGTTTGAAATGCCTGCATTGCGGCCTTCTCCG
>JBILUU010000116.1:0-7897 GCA_044370815.1 Bacteroidia bacterium | reverse complement strand
TAATCAGTAATTTGACAATTTTGTGAACCAAACTGCTTACCCCACCAATCCCCGCCCCGTGACTTTTATGAATTATTATTTCAATCATTTATAAGACAAACCTGTGGATTATTACAAAGGAGAGTGTGCCCTGCCAGATACCTTTGATTTAGCCTTTTTTGAAGAGCCTGGATACTTAGGAAATTACGGTATAATGGGTGGCTCCTCAATCTTTAATGGTGTTATCTCTCAAAATAACTTTATCAATGGCAGCGATCCAATGCGTAATCATTTGTTTTATGGAATTGCATGTAAAAATATTTTTGCAACCATCTCACATAATAATTTTACCAATATGTTTAGGAGTATCGATGTTGGTCTTGCCAATGGTTTAACCATTTTTAATAATAATATTGAAATAGCCATAAACGAAGAGGCATCAATAGCAACATTGCGTTACACAACCCAAATTAGGTTAACTCAATCTGTGTTTTGCAAAATTAATGGCAATAAAATTAATTCATCCATTTTATTAAATAATCTCAGATTTACCATTTTTGAATTTGGCGGACTCATTTACCTCGAAAATAATACAAATATTGAAGTATCGGACAATATAACTATAGGTGCTATTAATGCCATTGTACTATTTGAATGCAATAATACTTTTATAGCGAATAATGTGTTAAAACAAAATTATTTTTCAGGCATATATGCCATGTTGTGTACCAAAACAGATATATCATGTAATGAAATATTTATGGATAGCTCACTGGATGGGTACAGTGGTTATGGAATAACAATTAATGACATTGACATGCGTGAGCAAACAAGTCAAAGTGTAGTTAGAAACAATTGTGTATTTGATGCAATAATTTCCATTACTGCTGATGGTTTCGGCTGTCAATATAAGTTACCTATTATTTTTAATAATTTTCTTTACAATTATTCTAATGCCGGCATTTCAGTGAGAGGCAACGGAAGTATTGGTACTTCAACAGACCCGGGAAGAAACACACTCATAAGCAATAATTATAACAATGGTGCGGTTGATGTTGAAAATACCAGTACTTGCATAGTAGCTATTGCAGGAAACTATGGTATCAATTATGTAAGCGATTCCGTTACTGTGGTAAATTCCTACCCATATAATAGCAGTGCAAGTTGTGCCAATCAAATCACAGAGTTTTCGCATTATCAATTTAATTTGCAACTTGAAATGAGTGAATTAACCAACTGTGCGCCCTACTTTGATGTAAGAGAGGATATTATCCGCATATCAAATAACACAATTGAACTATCCCCACTATTTGAACAACAAATTGTACAATGGAAAGCTGATGAAGTTTTACAAAAAACTATAGGCTTAATGAATGTGTTGGCTGCAAATAAAAAACTACAAAGTATTGATAAAGTGTATAATGCTGTTTCAAATTCCGATAAATTAAATGAAAATGATGAAGCTTGGTTAAATTATTATTATAATTTTGCAAAAGCAGATTATCAAAAAGCAATGAATCAGCTACAAAGTATTAATACTGAAACCGAAATGGAAGCACATACCAAATCTTATGAAACCATAATCAGTAGTATGCATTTGCAAAAATTGCAACCGCATTTATTAGATGCGAATTCAATAGGTCAATTAAAACAATTAGAAGTAAACAATGATGCAATAAGCCACAAAGCGGCCGATTTATTACGCTTGGCTATTGGAGGTTACGATTATGATTTTGCCACTGTGTCAATCAGCACCAAACCACATAACAAAAAAATAAAATCGTTAGCGCAAAATCAGGTGAGTATATGGCCGAATCCTGCAACTGATCATGTTGTCATTGATTATGTGTTACAAGGTGAACAAAATGGTGAATTGTTTTTGTTTGATGTAACTGCCAATATTTTATTGCAAAAAACACTACCTAACCAAACAGCTAAAACAAGTTTAAGTATTAACAATTTGGCACCAGGTATTTATTTATTAATGATTAAACAAGATGATAAAATGGTATATCAAACCAAATTAATTAAACAGTAAATTTTTAAAAGCTACTTAAAACCATAATAGGTTTTAAGTAGCTTTTATTTTAAAAATTATTTAAAAAAATGAATCACATGAAAAAACTATTATCCATTTTTATTTATATTATATCAACAGCATTTATTACGAATGCACAATGGGTAAATTCAGGCCCTGAATATGTTGGAGGTAATGCTAAAATAATGCAAAATAACGGTAGAATTTATTTGCTAAACACAAGATTATACCGAAGTGATGACAATGGAGCTACATGGCAAGTAGAAAATACCCCTGCAGTAAATTTTAATGATTTGATTTTTTTGCCCACAAAAATAATTGCTGCAACTAGTAAAGGCTTGTTTGTTACATACAATAATGGTGTTAATTGGATTTCTCATAATACTGGTATTTCAAGTGCTGACAGTATAGCAAGTATCGTTGATATAACGCAAAAAGGGAACAGACTTCTAATTGTTTCGCAAACAGGTGTATATTATTCAGACAATGATGGTGTTACTTGGACAGTAAGCACAGCAGCATCTGGTTTACGTGGTATGGCTGTAATTAACAACACCATATTAACTAGCAAAATAACGGGCATTTGGATATCTATAGATAATGGGCTTACATTTACAGCTAGTGCAAATACAGGTATTGCAGGAGCAAATCCTAGTGTATTTGACCTTGTAAATTACAATAATACTTTGTATTGTAGAGGTGGTTCAAGCGCAATGGGGTTATATAAATCATCCGATGAAGGTTTAACTTGGCAATTATCTAATACAGGAATAAGCGGTACAAATATTTTAGCATCAATACGAATAGTTAATTCAAAACTTTTTGCAAGAAGTAATACTGGGTTGTATGAATTGGACACAACCATAAATAGTTGGATAATAAGTAGTTTAAGCCCAACTGAAAATAAATCCATTTTGCATTTTAATCTTGGCAAGTATTTCGCGTTCTCAGCAACCCAAATTAGTTTACAAACCACAATAGATGATGGAATTACATGGGTAAATAATGAATCAGGTATTTACATGCAAACCATACAAAGATTATGTGTTACAGGTAACAATAAATTGTTTGCTTGTAATGCTCAGGGCACTTTTATCTTTAATCAAATTGATACTTCTTGGTCTCGCTTTTCACCACCTAGTTACAATTTTGGCGGTACAGTGACTTCTTCGAATGCTGTATATAATTTTGCTTTTGGTTCTGGTAATCAATATTACGCTGCTACCGATGGAGGCGTTTGGAATAGTAATGATAATGGTCAAACATGGACTCAACATATTACTGGATTACCTAACACAACTTTTGGATATAAAACGGTTAAAGATTTATATATCACAGGTGACACTATTATAGCAGCTACCGAAGGAGGTATTTATCGGAGTTTAAACCAAGCAAATAGTTGGCAACAAGTAAGCCCATTAAACTGTGCCGATTTGTATAAATATGGTAATTATTTGTACGCTGCTGGTAATGGTGTTTATCGAAGTGCAGATAATGGCAATACATGGGCAGCTTTTGCAGGTGCAACTAGCGGTGGGCCTTTTGATATGATTTCGGGTGCGGGTGGTAAAATATTTGTTGGAGCATTTCAACAAGTAGGTTTATTTGCAGATACCACTGCAAGCAGTTTTGCAACAGGTGGTGCTTCAAGTAATTTTATTGGTTATGAAGATAAATTATTCCTACCTAACTCATACATAGATGTAAATATTAATACCAACAATTTAATAAGTATGGCTGATAATTTACCTTGTTACTATGCTTCGGTTGCGCTTGGTTGCCATAACCCTTATCTATATGTTGGCCAAGGAAATTGTAGCATTGCAATTTATGATGAAAAAATTTGGATTGGTGGCTCTGGCTTTAGCACATGGTACCGCAGCCTTGGCGACTTTGGTTTTCCTGTAGGGCAACTTAATATTTTACATCTAAAAGAAGATATTAAACTTTACCCTAATCCTACAAACAATCAAATAAATCTATCCAGCATAACAAATTCAAATCTATCAAGCGCTAATATATTTGACCTTGAAGGAAGAACTTTAATTACGCTTTCAAATATCAATAGCAAAAATGTAATTATCCAAACAGAAAATTTATCAAATGGTATTTATTTTGCCGAAATATTTTTCAATGAAAATAAAGCCCCCAAAAAAGTAAAATTCATAGTTCAACATTAAACCTAACTAATTTTTTTGTTTTTTTAGTTTGATACAATTTTTGTTTTGCAATCTAATTTAAAATTAACCTTTAAGAACCAAAGAAAATAATTGCATACAATCTTTTAATAATTTTATCACATCTAAAAACTAATTCGTTGTCTTTCGAAATAACCATATTAGGTAGTAGCTCTGCCACACCTACTTTAAATCGTCATCCTACATCTCAAGTAGTAACAATATACGACCGCCATTTTTTGGTGGATTGTGGCGAAGGTGCTCAGATGCAAATGCGAAAATACAAAATCAAGTTCGCTAAAATAAACCATATTTTTATCAGCCATTTACATGGCGATCATATACTTGGTTTACCCGGATTTTTATCGAGCTTGCACCTGATGAATCGCAGCAATGATTTGCATATTTATTGTCACGAACCCTTGAAGGAAATACTAGAGGTGCAATTCAAACATAGCGAGACCTACCTAAAGTTCAACATTGTTTATCATTTTCTAAATAAACCCCAAAGCGAAATCATTTATGAAGATGACAAGGTAATGGTTGAAACAATCATTTTGAATCATCGCATTCCATGCTGCGGCTTTATTTTTCGCGAAAAGCCCGCCTTGTTATCCATACGTAAAGATAAAATTGAGGCCTATAAAATTTTACCTCAAGATATACCCAACATCAAAAGAGGGAACGATTACCGCACCGAACATGGGAAATTAATTCCATGTAAGGAACTAACCTATCCTCCAAAGGAGCCACAGTCTTATGCCTACTGCTCAGATACCCTTTACGATGAGAGTTACACGGCAAAACTGATGGGTATAAAATTGCTTTATCATGAAGCTACATTTATGCACGACATGATAAAAAGGGCCAAAGAAACTTATCATACAACTGCCAAACAAGCTGCAGAAATAGCAGAAAAATGTAAGGTGCAAAAGCTGCTCATTGGGCACTTTTCGGCACGGTATCACGATTTAGAGCCCCTGTTGCATGAAGCTCGCCAAACCTTTCCAAAAACATATCTCGCTAAAGAAGGCGAAGTGTTTTCTCTGAATTAATCAAATAATAGAAGCCCTCTCAATTTTCCGGCCCTTGTTTGGCGGTATAAACATTTCAAAAAAAATCAAGATTTTTGTAGAATAGATTGCACTACTTTGAATTTGCTTTTGGCATTATTTAAACTTAAATTAACGAGTGGTGTTTTAAAACAATTGCCTAATTATTATTTAAAATTAAATAGGCAATGTTTAATGCCAACACTGCTTGAAATTAGTACAATAAGGCGATACCAAACTTGGTCTTAATTGAAGGCGTAATCAGAAAAATGCTCAACTAAATAATTTAAAACCATGAATAGTAACACCCCAATAGTTTTGTTTTGGTTCAGACGCGACTTAAGACTAGATGACAATGCCGGACTTTATGAGGCGCTTAAGCAAAACATGAACGTGCTTCCAATTTTTCTATTTGATTCAGAAATTTTAAATAAACTAGATGATAAACAGGATGCCCGAGTTCATTTTATTCATCATCAATTGACTGTTTTGCAACAGCAGCTCAACGCGCTTGGAAGCAGCATCTTGGTTAAGTTGGGCAAACCCAAAGAAATATTTGAATCGCTCGCCCAACAGTATATAATAAAGGCGGTTTACACCAACCATGATTATGAACCCTACGCCATTAAGAGAGACCATGAAATTGCTGAATTGCTCCGCTCTAAAGGCATTTCGTTTCATAGCTCTAAAGACCAGGTTATTTTTGAGAAAGATGAGGTAACCAAAGATGATTTAAAGCCCTATACGGTGTTTACGCCCTATATGAAAAAATGGAAGAGTAAATTAACCGTCAATCATTTGATGCCGCACCCCACGAAAAACTATTATAATAACTTCTTTCAAACCGCTGCAATTCCGTTGCTAACACTTGCCGATATTGGATTTTTACCTTCAAGTATTGATTTTCCCGGGAGTGATATTATTCCGGCTGTCATTCAACACTACAGCGAACAACGAGATATTCCCTCAATCAAGGGAACAAGCCGACTTAGCGTGCATTTGCGATTCGGAACAGTAAGCATTCGTAGTTTGGTGGCCCAAGCGCAGCGGCTCAACGAAAAATGGCTCAATGAGCTTATTTGGCGTGAATTTTACATGATGATTTTGTATCATTTTCCGCATGTAGTTAACAGGGCTTTTAAACCTGCCTATGACCGCATTCCTTGGTCGAACAACGAAACCCACTTCAAACTATGGTGCGAAGGAAAAACCGGCTATCCTATTGTTGATGCTGGTATGCGCGAGCTCAATCAAACAGGTTTTATGCATAACCGTGTTAGAATGATAACAGCAAGTTTCTTGACCAAGCATTTGCTTATTGATTGGCGTTGGGGAGAGGCCTATTTTGCAAAAAAACTGCTTGACTTCGAACTGAGTAGCAATAATGGCGGTTGGCAGTGGAGTGCCAGCAGTGGGTGCGATGCAGCACCTTATTTTAGGGTATTTAACCCCTATGAGCAAACCAAAAAATTCGATCCGCAATTAAAATACATCAAACAGTGGATACCAGAGTTCGATGAATTAAACTACATTAAACCTATTGTTGACCACAAATTTGCACGAGAAAGGGTACTAAGCACCTACAAAAAAGCATTAGGTGAAATTCAGTAAAACTCAAGTATACCAATTAATGAAAGTTTGTCATAATTTAATTTTTGGTACATAAATTGTTAATTATCTTTCAATAAAAGTAACACAAACTCTAATTTGTATACATTTGCATTAATCAATCTATTTACTTAACTATGGAAAACAATCAGTTTAACTTATCCGGAAATCAAAGCTATACCGCTGCTTCAAGTAACGTAAGAACATTTATGTCAAACGTATTTTCATGGATGTTTTTAGCTCTAATCGTTACATCAGTGGCGGCTTGGTGGTTTGCTAACGACTTATCGTTGATTCGCATGTTGGTAACCGTGGAAGGAAAGATGTCAATTTTGGGATGGGTGGTCATGCTCGCGCCCATTGGATTTGTTTTGTTAATGTCTTTTGCATTCAACCGACTTTCATATACCACCTTAATTATTCTTTTTATGACCTATGCTGCGTTGGTCGGCATCAGCATGAGTTTTATTTTGTTGGCTTATACTCTCAGTTCTGTTTTTATGACCTTTGCCATCACTGCCGGTATGTTTGGTACAATGGCAGTTGTTGGGTACACTACTAAAACTGATCTCACTTCGTTCGGAAGAATTATGATGATGGGCTTGATTGGTATCGTAATTGCCACTTTAGTCAATATGTTTATGAAAAGTGATATGCTGAACTATATTATTAGTTATGTAGGTGTTGCGGTTTTTACCGGATTAACGGCCTATGATGTACAAAAATTAAAGATGATTGGCGAAGGAACAACCTATGGTGAGGAAAACACTAAAAAACTTTCAATACTTGGAGCCCTAACTTTGTATCTCGACTTTATCAACTTGTTTTTAATGCTGCTCCGTTTGTTTGGCGATAGAAGAAACTAAACAATATCCCATCATTAAAAAAGGGGCCTGCGAAAGTCAATTGCGCCTCTTTTATATGATATCATTTTATCGAGTTTTTTATTCTTTTTACCCCAGCGTAGTAAAACGCATCGGTATGAATCCCAGATTATAATAATTGCATTTATTTTTTAGTCCAATAAGTTTAAGCCGTAATTG
>JBILUU010000115.1:0-7940 GCA_044370815.1 Bacteroidia bacterium | reverse complement strand
TTTTGAAAATGCAATTCAATTGACTAACCAACAGTTTTTGATATACGTGCCGCGCCTGAGTAACAGAATCAGGTATACATTTAAATTGATTTTCAATGAGCTGCTCGGACTTAAATATACGCTCACTGATAACGCACGAGAATTTATTCCATATTCAGGGCCCAAGTTCAGTTATGCTTTTCATCCGGTTGCCGATGAATTATTTATCTGCGCTAAACAATTTTTATTTGAAACCGGACTCAAGGATCAAGAAATACAAGTGGTGAAATATAAGGATATGCCGGTGTTTTTTTCCACATCGCGATTCTCTGCACTGCCATTCGATCCTTTTGCAGCATCATTTTACATGGTGAGTAGGTATGAGGAGTATTTGCCCACTATTTACGATGCTCATCATCGTTTTGAGGCGCATCAGAGTTTAGCTTACACCGGTGGTTTCATTCAGCAACCTGTTGTAAACAAATGGGTTTATGAATTACGAGATGTACTTGCCGAAAAGTATCCCGATTTGCGATTTGCTAAAAGACAATATAAATATATCAGTACTATCGATATCGACAATGCATGGGCTTTCAGACAAAAAGGTGCTGTGCGCACAATTGGGGGCTACTTAAAGTCTATTTACGAGCTCGATTTTAAAGCAGTGGTGCAGCGAACAAAAGTTTTGTTAGGGCTCGAGCGCGACCCCTATGACACCTACGCCTTTCAAATTGATATTCAAAAGAAATATAATTTAAAAACACTCTACTTTATCCTTTTTGCATCATACGGAAAGAACGATAAAAACGTACCCATCACCAGCAAAAAATTCTGTGAGCTTATCAAGTCTATTTCTGATAATGCAGAGGTTGGCATTCATCCATCATATGGTTCTAACTACGACCATAATAGATTGGCCAAAGAGGTATGGCGCTTGAGCAAGGTGTTGAACAGAGAAATTACAAAAACAAGACAGCATTTTCTAAAGCTTAGTTTTCCTGAAACTTATCATCACTTAATTGAGTTGGGACTAACAGATGACTATACGATGGGATTTGCCTCTGAAATTGGTTTCAGAGCAGGTATTTGCGATTCTTTTTATTTTTATGACCTCGACCTTGAAGCAGAAACAAAATTACGTATTCATCCTTTTCAGGTTATGGATGCATCGCTCAGGTATTATATGAAAGTAGATGTAGATGATGCAATCAATAAAATTAAACCAATTATTGATGAGATTAAAAAAGTAGATGGCACTTTCATGAGTTTATGGCATAACGAATCGCTCAGCAATGTAAGTCCATGGGAAGGTTGGAGAAATGTGTATGAGCAAACGGTGATGGAAGCCGTAAGTCCGCTAAGTAAATAATTGTTGTTTTTTTCGCGTAATTTATTGAAAACTGCTATTTAGGGCTCCTTTACCACAACAGCAGAATCAATTATTTCGCCCCCTTCGCATTTAATAATTCTTGCCGGGAATTTTTTGAATACCATGAAGTCATGCGTGGCCATAACAATGGAGCATCCTGTTTGCGTTAAATCTTTGAGCAATTGTACAATGCCTTCGGATGTTTCCGGATCTAAGTTACCTGTAGGCTCATCTGCCAATATCACCTCCGGATTGTTTACCAAAGCACGCGCTATGGCTACTCGTTGCTGCTCTCCACCACTTAGCTCATGAGGCATTTTTACGCCTTTGTTTATTAGCCCCACTTTCGATAAAACTTCCTCACATCTTACCTTCATTTCTTGTTTATCTTTCCAACCCGTTGCCTGCATCACAAAAATAAGATTGTCATTAACGGTTCTATCATACAGCAATTGAAAATCTTGAAAAACGATACCTAATTTTCTTCTTACAAAGGGGATGTCTTTCTCTTTAATTCCTTTTAACTCACTTCCTGCAATAGCTATACTGCCAGATTTGACAGGGATTTCGGCATATAGCATTTTAAGCAAACTACTTTTGCCACTACCTGTTTTTCCTATCAAATATAAAAACTCGCCTTTTTTTACACTGACATTAACATTGTTCAATACCAGGTTGCTCCCTTGGTAAACAGATAAGTTTTTTATTTCAATGACATTGTTTTCCATCATAGTTCAAGTTTCATCACTCTGCCAAAAGGCATCTCGTTAATCAACTGCATTAGCTTTTCTAACTGCTCATCATTGTAACCAAATTTCAACAAACTTTTCTCTGGTCTGTCAACTCTGAAGTATGCTTTGAGTGTGAAGCTATCATCACGCAACTGAATGTAATCAGGTATCTTGGCCTTGCCTTTTATTTTTAAAATATACATGAGCGTATCCTCGTTTTATGGGTTGATGCTAACAACCATACAATTGGTTGCGAATTTATTATTTTTACTTGATTTATTGAAGCAATAAAAAAACACTTTATAAATTTGGTTTGTTCAAAACACAATGAAGGACTTATCTCATCAAGTGTCTTTTATCCTAATTAAACTTTTGCGCATACAGCCACATGAGGGTTTTATTGCTCCTTAAACGTTGTCGCAACAAGCAAAGAAAAAAAATCAAAGCTGTTGGTGTGTGACCACGTATCTGCCTGTTCTTGTAAAAAAGGTTAATTTTTTGTGAGCAGTGTATCAATCTTAACATTCATACGTTGAAAACTTGAAACCTATCTAACTGCCACAGCCTGTATATCTCTTTACTTTTAACCTGAAAAATTAAAGAATAATAATGTATCAAGCATTGCTGAAGATTTCCTTCTTGTTTTTGTTTTCTGTAACGTTTATGCCTTTGATGGCGCAGCAAACGATTGTAAATACTGCCACACAAAAACGATTGCAGTCGGCTTATGAATTATATGATAAACAAAAATATGCATCGGCTCAAAAGGTATTTGATGAGATATGTGGTATCTACCCAATCAACACCGAAGAGCATGCCGAGGCCATGTATTTTGCATCTATGTGCGCACTCGAACTATTTAATGCAGATGCGCAATCGCGCATGGAACAATTTATTGCCTTGTATCCCGGCAGTAAAAGAATCAAGATGGCTTACTTTAGTCTTGGCAACCTGGAATATCGTGCCAAAGCATTTAAAGATGCATTGGCCTGGTACGAAAAAATAGATGAAAGAGATTTGCATAAAAAAGACGATAAGTGTGAGTATCAGTTCAAAAAAGGGTATTGCTATTTCTTGCGTAATGAGTATGATAAAGCCAAATTGTTGTTTAACGAGATTAAAGACATTGAAAATAACTATGCAGCACCGGCAAGCTATTACTTCGCGCATATTGCCTACAGTCAAGGTAATTTAGAAACAGCATTAAATGGTTTTCAAAAATTTAAATCCGGTTCCCCGTTTTATCCTACCATCCCATATTATATAGCACACATCTATTATCTTCAAAAAAAGCTCAATGAGCTAATTGCTTATGCCGAGCCATGGATTGACTCTGCCAACGTGAAAAGAGCTCCTGAGCTTGCGCATTTGTTGGGCGATGCTTATTACAGAATGGAGCAATATGAAAAGGCGCTTCCTTATTTGAATAAATTTTTTGAGAAAGGTGCCAAGCCCGAACGAGAAGATTATTATCAGTTGGCCTATTGTTACTACAGAACAAAGAATTATAACAAAGCCATTGATAACTATAAGAAAGCCATCGGCCAAAGTGATACATTGAATCAGCTTGCCTATTACCAACTTGCCCACGCTTATTTATTAACCAACGATAAACAGCAAGCAAGGAATTGTTATGAGTCGGCTTCAAAAGATGAATTTTACAGCGATATTGCGGAAGATGCCTTGTTTAGTTATGCCAAGCTTTCATACGAATTGGCATATAACCCTTATCATGAGGCCATCGATGCTTTTGACAAATATATTGGCAAGTATCCGCAATCGCCTAGGTTAGATGAAGCATTCAGATACATGGTGAATGTTTACCTCACTACAAAGAACTACAAAGAAGCTTTGATATCCATAGAAAAGATAAGAAATAGGACCTTGGAGATGGATTTTGCGTATCAAAAAATTGCCTACTTCAGAGGTGTTGAATATTTTAACGATCGCGATTACACTGGCGCCAAACAACTGCTATCAAAGGCGGCATCAATTGGTAAGGACAAGAAAATAACAGCTGTGTGCAAATACTGGATGGCTGAAGCTGATTACAGAACAGAGCAATTTGATAAGGCTATTGAAGGTTTCAATGATTTTATATTAAGCCCGGGTGCTGCCCTGCAAAAAGAATTCAGTTATGTGAATTATAATATTGGTTACTGTCATTTTAAGAAGGAAAGATTTGATGAAGCCGCAGTTGCCTTCAGGAAGTTTACTGCAGAAATCAAAGAGTTGGCCCCAAAAATGAAAAACGATGCGTTTGTTAGAATTGGAGATTGCTATTATATGAAAAGCGATTACAACCGCGCTGCTGAGTTTTATGGCGAAGCTGTAAAAATGAATTTGTTTGATGTTGATTACGCGCTTTTTCAGAAAGCAGGAGCATTGGGATTGCTTGCTAAATCAGAAGAAAAAATTAATCAGTTGGAAAGTTTGTTGAGCAAATATCCCAAATCAAATTATGCCGATGATGCACAATATGAAATAGGAAACGCCTATATGCAAAAAGAGAATTATAAAACGGCACTCAATTATTTTGAGCAATTGCAGAAAGATTTTCCAAAGAGCAGTTACGTCAAAAAGGGGATGTTGAAATCAGCTTTGGCATACTATAATATGGATTTAAATAATGAAGCCATTGCTATTTACAAGGATATTATTGTGCGTTACCCCGGTTCACAGGAAGCAAAGGAATCGGTTGGTTCAATGCGCAACATATACGTGGAAACTGGTGATATTGCATCTTTTGAAAATTATGTGAAAAATCAATCGGGAATTAATTTCAGTAATGCTGCCATTGACTCAGCAACCTATGAGGCAGCAGAATTAAGGTTTATGCGTGGTGAAAGCGACCTGGCCTTGAACGATTTTAAAGCGTACATTCAAAAGTTTCCTAATGGTTTCTTCTTGTTGAACGCCAACTATTATATGGCTGAATGTGCTATGAAATCAAATCCCGAAATAGCACTGCAAGGATACGATTATGTGATTAAGCAAAACAAGAATAAGTTCTCTGAAAATGCCATGGTAAAAGCTGCAGGAATTACCTTTAAGAGTGCTTCATATCAGGCAGCTGCCAACTATTATGAAATACTTTTAGCCAATGCAGAAACACCTTCCAATATTTTAGAAGCCAAAACAGGTTTGATGCGTTGTTACGCATTATTGAATGATTATCAAAAAGCAATAGACTATGCCGGAAAGGTAATTGTGAGTGCAAAGGTGTCAAACGAGCTGCTTGCTGAAAGTTACTTTACCAGAGGCAAGGCAGCAGCCGATTCGGGAATGGATTCATTGGCAATTGGCGATTTAATTAAAACATCAGCCATGTCGCAGTCAGAGTTCGGAGCTAAAGCGCACTATTATTTAGCAGAGTTGTATTTCAAAAGAAATAATTACCCTGAGACAGAAAAAACAATTTTCGAATTGGCCGACCGCGTGCCTTCCTATGATTATTGGATTGCGAAAGGATTTTTATTGCTGGCAAAAAATTATCATGCCATGGGTGATGATTTTCAAGCCAAAGAAACCTTTAAAAGTATCATCGAGAAATGTGAGATTCCCGAATTAGTGAAAGCAGCGCAGGAGAGTTTGAATGAGATAGAAGCACTTGAGCAGAAAAATAATGAGACGCAAACCAAAGAGGAAACTGAAATAAAATTTGACGCGCCTGCAGGAAAAGAAAACGAAATTTTTGATGCCCCTCAAGTTCCTGAAAATAAATCTGAAAACGAATAATGGAATGATTGTGGCCTCAATTAAGATTTTAAAAGTGAATAAATAAATTAGTACAAATAAGCGTGATGTCAGAGATGAAAAAAATATTTTTTGTAACCGGTTTTGGTCTTCTTGCTGTTCAGCTATCAGCTCAAACACAGGAGGGAAGTGGCCTCAATGCCGGTCAGGTAAATGTGGTGCAAGACTACAAACCAACCCTTGCCGATGCCATCAAGATCAATACCAATCCTACGATTAACGATTCTGCACCTGCGGTTCCTCGTTTAGATTACAGTAACATCAATAAAACACTCATCACCGATTTTAAAATAGAGCCCATAACACCTGCAAAAATGAAAGGCGAGCCACTACAAAAGCTCAACAACAATTATGTGAAGGTAGGTTTTGGAAATTATCTTACTTCAAATGCCGAGGCATATATTGGAAGCGGACGATCTAAGAAAATGAATTATGCATTCTCAGGAAAACATTTTTCATCAGCCGGCAGCATTAAAAATTATGGTTTTGCAGGATTTTCGGATAATAACTTAAAAGCAAAAGCAAGTTTTTTTGTTCCCAATCATGTGATTAATACTTCTGCTAATTTTAACAACAATAGCGTGCATTTCTATGGATTTGATGTCGATTCAAACATAGTAAAACCCGAGTTAACTAAAGCCCAAACTCGTCAGGTATATAACGTATATGAGTTCAACGCTGCGTTGTTACAAAACACCAAAAATGAAGATGCCTTGTATCACGAGTTTGATGCTGGGTTTTATCACTTTCGCGACAAGTTTAAAAATCAGGAAAATAGTTTCAATATCATGGCAGCAATTGGTAAGACTGTGAAGAATGAAACGTATGGTGGCCGACTAAGCATAAATTATTTTGGGAATCAAAATTCACCCGACTCTTCGGAAGGTGCAATTCTTGCAGTAAATCCCTTTGTAAAAACACGAGGCAAGGCATGGCATGCAAGATTAGGAATTAATGTGGTGGTTGAAACCGATGAAGGCCGTACCTTCTTTTTACCCGATATCAGTGGGAAATACACATTGGTTGAGGATATTTTATCGGTTTTTGCCGATATCAAAGGATACAGCTATCGTAACAGCTTCCGGAGTTTAACTACTCAAAATCCATTTATTTCACCTAACATCAATTTCAGAACCTCCACTGTAAAGTTAGATGCAGTTGGCGGTATCAGAGGAAATATCAATCAGCACTTGTATTTTACTTTGAGCGGTGCTTATAAAATAGTTGATTCGATGGCATTGTTTGTCAATAATCCTCATCTGTTTGATCCGCTTCAATCGAGTTTCAGCGTTATTTATGATAACGTAAAATTAGCACGTTTCTATGGAGAATTGGGATATTCAGTAGATAAAAAAATGAACTTTGCAGGATGGCTGGCATTCAATAAATATACGATGGAAAGAGAACTTAAACCTTGGCATTTGCCCTCATTGGAAGCAGGCGTAAAAGGAAGTTACAACTTGGGCGATAAAATTATTGTTGGACTCGATGTATTTTATGTTGGCAATCGTTATGCAAAATTATGGCAGTTAGATAAAATTACTGATACCGGTGCTGAATTTATTGCAAAGGAACGCAACTTAAAAGGTTATGTGGATGCAAGCATCAATGCCGAATACAGATATACCAAAAAACTTTCGGCTTTTATTAGAATCAATAATCTTGCTGCACAGCAATACATGATTTGGAATAATTTCCCTTCGCAAAGAATTAATGGTATGGCGGGCATTAACTGCTCTTTTTAATTGATTACCTCTACAATCAGTTTCAATGCTCCATCCTAGCGTAGGAAAATTAATTTCCTTTTGGTATGATATTATTGTATTTACTTTGCAAAAAAAATGAACTACTATGAAAGATGCATTTATTGTTGATGGCGTTAGGACCGCTATTGGTAATTTCGGTGGCAGTTTATCGGTGGTAAGAACCGATGATATGGCTGCTTTTGTACTTAAAAAGTTGATGGAGAAAAATGCCTTCGTAGATCCTGCAGCCATCAATGAATTAATTATGGGATGTGCCAATCAGGCGGGTGAAGACAATAGAAATGTAGCGCGCATGGCCCTGTTATTGGCGGGTTTACCATACACTATTCCTGCCGAAAC
>JBILUU010000114.1:0-8045 GCA_044370815.1 Bacteroidia bacterium | reverse complement strand
CAAGGAATATATCACGCATCGGCAAAAACATATACACATAATTTAAGAGTCATCAAAAATATCTTGGGTGATTAGTTCCTCAAACATGACAATTTCTAAATACATCACCACTGCCTTACTTGCCATCATTTGTTCCAGTGCAATTTCTCAGGGCATAAAAAGAGGTTTCGACAAAGCAGAGTACATCAAACTAATGCACTTATCTTCTCGTCAGCTTGATACCCCTTGGGTAAACCCTAAATACCCTATACCCACTGGATATTCGTTGATTTATCGTAGCCCAGTTGTTGGGCTAGATAACCGATGGGACCTATGGAAAAGCAGTGAACAGGTTGCAGTAATCAGCATCAGAGGTACTACTAAAAACAGTATCAGTTGGCTCGAAAATTTTTACGCAGCTATGTTACCTGCATCGGGTACCATTCAAATCGATAAAGATTACTTATTTAATTACAAACTTGCCGAAAACCCGCGTGCTGCGGTGCACACAGGATGGTTGATTGGCATGGCTTGCCTTGCTAAAACCATCATTCCAAAAATTGATTCTTTAAGCAAAACAGGTGTTCATGATATATTCATTATGGGCCACAGTCAGGGTGGTGCCATTGCATATCTGCTTACCGCTTACATGCACTATTTACAACAAGCCGGTAAGCTACCATCGTTCATCAACATGAAAACATATTGCAGTGCGGCCCCTAAACCGGGTAATTTATACTTTGCTTACGACTATGAAAGCTACACCCAACATGGGCTTGCTTACAATGTTGTGAATGCCGATGATTGGGTCCCCGAAACTCCCGCTGTGGTGCAAACTATTGATGACTTTAATGAGGTAAATCCATTCATAAATGCAAAAAAAACCATCAAAAAACAAAAATTTGCACTCAAAATTGTGATGCGCGTAGTTTACAGAAATTTGGTTCGACCAACCTACAAAGCACAACGTAAAAATCAAAGATACTTGGGCAAGAAAACAAGTGCATTAGTTCGTAAAACACTACCTGATTTAAAATTACCTCCGTTTTACAAAACAAGTAATTATGCGCGTGCAGGCAATCATATTACACTTAAAGGAGGTAGCGACTATTACAGCAAATTCCCTTTGGATAAGGATCAGGTATTTTTACATCACATGTGGGATGCATATTTATATTTAATTCAAAATTCACACTTAGAATAGTCAACACATCACCATGAAAGGAAGATTATTATTGGTTGAAGATGAGGAAAATTTGCGCAGCACCATTGCGCTCAATCTTGAACTTGAGGGCTATGAGGTGCTTTGCGCAGAAAATGGAAAAGAAGCGTTACAATTTTTTAAGAGCAACAGATTCGATTTGGTAGTGCTCGATATTATGCTGCCTGAAGTTAATGGTCTTGATGTTTGTCGTGAAATAAGGAAAGAAAATAGAAATGTTTACATCCTATTCCTTTCTGCCAGAAGTATGGGTTCTGAGCGCATTGAAGGGCTAAAGGCAGGTGCCGATGATTATCTATCCAAACCCTTCAATCTTGAAGAACTATTATTGCGAATTGAGATCTTATTGAAAAGAAAGAACTCTGGTACCTCCTTAAAAAGCATCAATAGCGCTGTAATTAATGCACGCATCATTAATTTCGACACCTATCAATTTACTTCCACAGATGGAAAAATAGTTTCTTTGAGTAAAAAAGAAACCCTCCTGTTAAAGCTTTTGATTGAGAAAAAAAATCAAGTTGTGTCGCGCGAAGAAATTTTAGAGCAAGTGTGGGGATATGAGAATTTCCCAACAGGGCGCACCATCGATAACTTTATTCTTGCATTCAGAAAGTACTTTGAAGCAGATCCATCTCAACCAAAACTATTTATTTCTGTGCGTGGTGTGGGTTATAAATATGCGGAAGCAGAATCATCCATTAATTAAAATAATTACCTTTACATGATGTAATAAACCAACCATGAAAACAAAAATACTCATACTATCCATTGTTGCCTGCACCACAGCTGCACTTGCACAAATTACAATCAATAATGCAGATATGCCAACAGTAAATGGCCTATATATAAGGGATAATGCCGGCAATGCAAGCAATGTAATTGACTTAAATATAACAGGTCCTAATACTACTTGGGATTACACATCTCTTAACAGCACAGGATTAGATACCATTGATTATGTAACGGTTGGGTCAACAAATATTGCTTATCAATTTTACTTCAACAATCCCTTTTCTACCGATTACGACTCTGATCTAGCTATCAAGGGTGCCGATTTTCCTTCAATACCGGCTGTACCTATAACCATAACCAACGTAATCAATTATTTTAAAATTGCTTCAAATGACGGTTATTATCAAACGGGTTTTGGAGCCACTATAAGTGGTATACCTGCCTCAGTTAAGTATGATCCGCGCGATAAAGTGTTACCTCTCCCCTGCACATTTGGTCAAACCATTTCCAATCCGTTTGAATGGAACTTTGATATACCAGGTGTAGGTTCCTATGGTCAACGCAAAACCAGAACAGTTGAAGTGGATGGTTGGGGAATACTGAAACTACCTAATGGAGGCAGTTACAATGCATTGAGAGTGAAGTCTACCATAGAGGGTATTGATACTGTTTTTATCAGTCAATTTTCATTTGGGATAGCTATTCCATCTACACAGTTACAATACAAATGGTATGCGCAAGGAGAAGGTGAACCAGTTCTTACTGTAACTGCTGCAGTTGGTGGAGGTAATACCAATATAAACGGAGCCAATTATAAACATCATGAACCATCGGGTATTTATGTTAACAGTATTCTAAAAACCAACCTAGATTTATTTCCAAACCCTGCTGAAAACATAATTACTGTGAGATACTATTCTCCTCTACAATCAGCTTTACAGATAGGTGTAATTGATTTAACCGGAAATATGGTATTCCACAAACAATTCCAAACCTCTGCCTATGTAAATAATAACTTCGAGCTAAATGTAAATCAACTACCAAAAGGCATTTACACGCTACAAGTTAACCAAGAGGGAAGCATTTCAACACGTAAATTAATCATCAAATAAATTTTTCGTGCGATACAGTTTTATAATTACTGCAGTTATTCTTATTACTACCTATTCTCAAGCTCAAAAACTATCCTCAACGAGTTTAAGTACCTTGAAATCTTATATGTCAGGATCTTTCAATAGTGCCTTGCAGGCAAAAAATGATTCCGATTATTATGAGATTCATTTGCACATGCAACCTATTTGGGAAAACACCAAAGACGGCTTTTGGCTGTATGTTGAGCAAGCCATGTCTAATGCGCTAAGCAAACCCTATCGTCAGCGTATTTATCATGTGAGTATTAAAAACGATAGTACTATTGTAAGCAAAGTGTATGAAATAAAAAGTCCCTTGCGCTTTGCCGGAGCTTTTAATAATACTGAATTGCTAAGGGAATTGACTATCGATTCTTTGGATGAAAGACAAGGTTGCGCAATAGATTTACATTGGCGAAACAACAATACATTTGTTGGAAGCACCAATCAGCAAGACTGTGCCAGTTCATTGCGTGGAGCTACCTACGCTACATCAGAAGTTGTTATCAGTAATAGCATGATGGTATCTTGGGATAGAGGTTGGGATACCAATCACAAGCAAGTATGGGGCGCAGTAAAGGCCGGATATCAATTCGTGAAACAACGCGATTGAAAACAGCACATCATGCTCAGTAAAAATAAAATTTCCGAAATTGTTGCGCTGCAACAAAAAAAATTCAGAGTTAGCAGCGGTCTCTTCATTGCTGAAGGAGAGAAAATTGTTTCCGAATTAATTCAATCAAATTCAGGTGTCATAGAGGTATATGCAACACATGATTTATATGATAAATATGTAAATCAATTTGAAAATATTCATTTTACAGAAACACAAATATTTGCCAAACTATCAGCACAAAAGAGCCCATCGGGTATTCTTGCAATAGTAAAACAACAGCATCATCATATTGACGTTACAAATCTTAAAAACAAAATAACTTTATGTCTTGATGGTGTGCGAGATCCCGGTAATTTAGGCACCATTATTAGAATAGCCGATTGGTTTGGAATAGCACATATCATTTGCTCAAATGATACAGTAGAATTATATAACCCCAAGGTGGTACAAGCAACAATGGGTTCTTTCATGCGTGTAAAGTTCATATACACAGCACTAGAAGAATATCTACAACTAGTTAAGGAGCAAAACATAACTATATATGGTGCTATTCTAAATGGAGAAAACATTTATCAGAACAGCAATAACGGTGAGGGAATTATTATTCTAGGAAGCGAATCTCATGGAATTAGCAAAACAATTTCTAAATATATTGATAAACCTATCACCATTCCTTCAAAGCTACTTACTTCAGAACAGAGCATAAAGCACCAACCCGATTCATTGAATGTAGCAGTAGCTTGCTCCATCATCTGTGCTTTGTTTGCTGTGCCGCATAATAAGTTTCTATGATCCCGAATTAATCAGTAGAAGTTACGCATGTAACGCACTAGTGATTTTATGAGGGTAATCCCGCTTAGCAGGTGTTTTCAATCCATTGAACCAATGGATTGAATTACAGCTGTTTTAGCGATTCCGCATTTTCTAATGCGGAATTTGGGATGATATGCATCAGAATAAAAGAAAACAGCCCAACTGGAGCAATTCCAATTGGGCTGTCAATTTAATAGTTCAATAGCTACTTCACAGCGATTGCCTGCTGCCTACTTTCAGGAAAAGCCAACGCATATAAGCAATCAACCTCCCTGCGTAACAACATAATCATCTCTGCATAAAATTTAGGATCTGTTGATTTGCTCAACTCTTGTGTACCTTTCAAAGCCTCACTATATAAAGGTTTGTGAGAATCTTTAAGCAACTGCTCTTCATCAAAGTTTAATATGTAAGCACTATCCACATTTAAAATGCTTGCAATCCTGTCGAGTTGATCAACAGTAAGGCGTCCTTCTTTCTCAATTTTACTGTAGCCTTGCTGCGTAATGTCAAGTTCGATGGCCATGTAAGATTGCGTGTAGTTGCGGAGTTCACGCAGTTTTTTGATTTTTTTTCCTACTGAATTTTTCATAATTAAAGGGTTTAAGTTAAAGGGTTTACTTAAGTCGATTTCTTTAATCGAAGGCGTAATTTACAAACTTTAGTTTTAAACTACAACTATTAGCTTAACTTATTTTAACAAAAGCCCCCCATATTTGCAAAAGAAATTTAAACGAAACCTAATTGTAACAAGCGCTAAAAGAATTAAAAAAAAAATAACAGTACGATGAAAATCCTAATTAACAAATAACCCTTAATTAATTATAAACCCTTAAAACCTAAAAACATGAAATCAGTAAAAATTTTAATCGCAGCCCTAATTTTAGCATCAACTTTCAATGCTTGCAAAAAAGATGAAATTACCAGCCAACCTGGCGAGGTAGGTTTATCATCTAAAGGTAGTAACAAGAACATGGAGGCAGTTGCTGCCGATGAGGCTGCGGCAGATGCAGCTACAACAGTAGTATTTGATGTTCAAGGAAATATTACTGTAAAAGGTAATGCTGGACTAGAAAAGTTAATTGGTTCAGAAGAAGCCATTGCCAATGCGAATGCAGCAGTAAGAGACATTTTCTCGTTATCAGGTAGCAATCAACTTTCAATTGCATTTGACAAGGCAGGAAACACCATTAGTTCTGACATTCCTAAAGTACCGGTTGGTTCTACTATGATTAATTTGGTAATCGATGTTTGTGGCCTCTCTTCAGTTGAAGAATTGAAAGTTACCATCACCAAATCCGAAATTATTAGAAATCATATGGAGTATTGGAATGCAATTCCCGCAGGAAATCTTCAGAGTTTTTATGATGTTGCTGCGCAAGTTCAAAACGATCTTCCTGAAGGACACTCATTTACAGTAGAATTTGCCACGGGTCAGGAGCCAAGAATAACAATGACAGACGAAAATGGTGTTCAAGCATTGTGGACAGTTTGGGGAACAGGATGTACCTTTGATCAATACAATTTCTTAGCATGGGGTTACGCTTGGCATTGCGCTACCACTCAATACTTCACTTACTATTAATTTTTTACTAATCAAGTTGAAGGAGTCCTCTTCATAGATGACAAAAATCCCTTAAACACTTCTGCTTGACATCAAATCACTGATTCTTAGAGTTTTAAAGGGTAAATTCTGAGTCGAGAACGGATAAGCAATTATCCGTTCTTTTTTTTATTCCCCCACAATTAAACAGGTACCAAAACATGTTGCATATCTTTTTCTATATTTGTTTCTCGTATGTGTCGCCTAACTCATATTTTTCATAAAACAATATTATCCTTCTTATTAAAAGTTCCACAAAAAACTCTCATACCTAATTTGAAATCAAGTATCATGTGTCGCATTCAGTTAACCTTTTTATTGCTGATTCAATTTTGTTGTTCCTCCTTATTTGCGCAAAATAATCAGGTTAAGATAGATTATATAAAACTGGAAAATGCCCATCAAAATTGGGTTAATCTCAAGCAAAACCTTTATGTTAATTATGATTCTTTAGATGAAAATGGCATTCCTCAAAATCTTAAACTTTTTTCTGATATATCACTTATAACAATTGGTTTCAGCAACAGCGACTCAAACACCTTTTTCAGGTATAAATTGGTCGGACAATCTGATAAATGGAGTGAAACAAGTAAGAAAAATGAAAGTATGTACTTCAAGCTTCCTAGCGGAAAATATACTTTTATTGTACAATCATACAACAATGGAACAATCACCGATCAAACTGAGCTTAAATTTGAAATTAATGGATTGCTGAAATATTTTTATGACAGTTACTTCCTTCCATCCATCATAACGGCCTCTATTATTCTAATCTATTTTAGCTTTAAAACAGCTAAATTAAAGAGAAATCAAAAATTGCTCGAGAAAACAGTTAGAGAAAGAACTGCCGAAATAGTGCTTCAAAAAGATGAAATTACTTTACAAAAGCATTTGATTGAAGAAAAGCACAGAGAAATTTCTGACTCTATCAATTATGCTAAGCGCATTCAAATTGCCCTGCTCACAAGCCAAGAGTACTTTGATTCAATTACTCCTGAAAACTTTATTATTTGGCGACCAAAAGATGTGGTAAGCGGTGATTTTTATTGGGCTTATCAACTCATGTCTAATAATCAAGAAATTATTATTTGGTGTGCAGCCGATTGCACAGGACACGGAGTTCCGGGTGCTTTTATGAGCATGTTGGGAATGTCTTTCTTGAATGAGGTTGTGATTGAAAATGCAATACATAGGCCCGATCAAATTTTGGATAAGATCCGGAAAAAAATTGTTAGTGCACTCGAGCAAGGAAATACCTCAAACATTGAGCAAAAAGATGGTATGGATATGGCACTGTGTGTTTGGAATAAATCAACCAATGAACTTGTATATGCAGGTGCCAATAATCCTGTTTGGATAATTCGCCCAATAAATCAAGGCAAAGGTTTTGATATCATTGAACTTAAGGCAAACAGAATGCCTGTTGGCTATTATACCGAAATGAAAGAATTTAATATCCAATCTTTTCAGTTGCAGAAAGGAGACACTATCTATGTTTTCACAGATGGTATAGTTGATCAATTTGGCGGACCCGATGGTAAGAAATTCAAATCAAAGAAGTTGAAAGAAACTTTATTAGGCTTTCAGCATCTCAACATGAAAGACCAAGCCCTCATGATTAACAAAGAATTTGATAATTGGAAAGGGATGAATGAACAAATTGATGATTTGTGTATGGTAGGTATCAAAGTGAATTAATTCGCAAACGCAATCTAATCGAATTTTCAGAACCTAAAACAAGCTAACCTTAATCATATTTGCCCAAAAATTCCGCATTAAAAAATACGGAATAGCTAAAATAGCTGTAATTCCATCAGTTCATTAAATGGATGAAAACACCTGGTAATACCAATTGCATTTATTTTTTAGTCCAATTAAAAAATAAATATGCAATGGTTAATGCCGATACTACTTGAAATTAGTCCAATAAGGTTAAGCCGCAATTGGACT
>JBILUU010000204.1:0-5604 GCA_044370815.1 Bacteroidia bacterium | reverse complement strand
TTGAAGCGAGCTTCTATTTTCTTTCTCAATAAAAACATGGGATCGGCAACTAAATCGCGCATTTCAATAAAATTACCAATAGCTAAATCTGCAATGGCATCACCATCAGGTTTTCGCAAGTACTGGTACTCACTCAATATTTTTTTCCAATCGGTGTCATATTTATCCATGAGGGAGTTGAGCACCGAGCAATCTTCAAATCCACAATTCATACCTTGTCCAAAGAAAGGCACGATAGCATGTGCAGCATCACCAATCAACGCAAGTTTATCATCAACAGTCCATGGGAAGCATTTTACAGTAACCAATGATGAGGTAGGATTATTAAAAAAGTCGTCTAGTAAAGTAGGCATCAAAGGCACTGCATCGCTGAATTCGGCCTCAAAGAACGCCTTAACTTGTTCTCTTGTTTGCAATGCTGCGAATGACTTTTCGCCTTCAAACGGGAAAAATAGTGTGCAAGTAAAACTGCCATCTTTATTAGGCAAAGCAATCATCATATACTTTCCACGAGGCCAAATGTGCAAGGCATTTTTCTCCATTAAAAAAGCCCCATCGGCACCGGCCGGAATGGTCAATTCTTTATAGCCACAATCAATATAAAATTGGTGATAGTCAAAACGGTCGATGTTGGTTTGCTGCGTAAGGCGGGCTGCAGAGAATGCACCATCGCTGCCAAAAATTAAATCAGCGTGTACAGTATGTTCTTTGCCTGCATGATCGATAAAGCGAGCAATATTATTTTTTAAATCAACACCTGAACAACGCATTTCAAAATGAAGTTTTACTTGTTCATGTTTCTCGGCCAAATCCATTAATGTGCAATTGATTCCTGCTCTTGATACTGAGTAGATGGCCTGGCCTTCTTTACCATATGGTTGATAAGCTGTGCTTCCGTCAATAGCATGTAAAAAGCGGCCATACATTGGAATGGCTATTTCCTTGATATCATCGGCAATACCAATTTCGGTGAGTGCTTTCCAACCTCTATCGCTAAGCGCTAAATTTATAGAACGACCTGCGTAACCGGTGCTTTTTCGCATATCATTTCTGCGTTCGTATACATTAACACGGTATCCTTTTTTAGCGAGATAAATCGATAGCAGCGACCCAACGAGTCCTGCTCCTACGAGTGTGATATCTTTTTTTTCTTGAGTCATTATTTGATCTGTTTAACACCAAAAGTAAGCTTTTTGTTTTGATTAATTTTTTTAGATGATACCGATTACCCTTTCAATATAGTCTAATAAATTGAACTATAACCGCTACTCTATTGGCATTATACCATAAACTTATGGACTAACTTATAATAAGAAATGGTATAAAATAACTAGTACGCTACATTGGTCTCTTCTACTGATTAATTCTAGTTCACATGTGACTATTTCACAAATATCTGAGGACGCGTTCGAGAAGTGAGCGACATGGGCACCGATACACGGTTATCGATGTACAAGCGATCGAGACTTTGAAAATACCTCAAACAATCGGGCAAGGGCCCTATTACTCCGCAGTATGAAAGATCAAGCAGTTGCAAGTTTTCTAGTTTACAAATACCCATGGGGAAGTTGTTGAATTGATTTCGGCTAACGCTAAGCACTCTGATACTTGTGCAGTTGCCAATTTCTTTTGGTAAATCGTTCAGCAAATTTCTTTCAAGAGTCAATTGTTCTAAGTGGGGTAAATCGCCAATAGTTTTGGGTAATGCTGTAAGTTGATTATACTCGAGATATAATCTAACAAGACTGTAGCACCCATCAATACTGTATGGGATTGAGTCAAGCACATTACTTTTTACCGATAACTCCTTTAGTTTTGACAGTCGACCAATAGAGGCAGGCAAGTTTTTAAGCCGATTGGTGCTGAGTACCAATCGTTCGAGTTGCTCCAACTTCCCGATACTTTCTGGCAGTTCTGTTAGTTTGTTACGAAACAAAATAAGCTCCTTTAATTTTTTAAGGTCTCCAATTTCTTTGGGAAGATAAGTGAGTTTGTTTTTACTCAAATCGAGTTCTTCAAGATTGATTAAAAGGCCAATGGAGGCGGGCAAACTATCTAAATTTCTCAACTTAAGTCTTTTTACCTCAGCAGGTGTTTTGAGCGCTTCCTCGAGATTGTTATATAAGCGTCCATCAGCCATACAATTGATTGACAGCAAGCAGCAAAGGAGAAGGTAATAAATAGGGTGCACGCTATTGATATGAATTTTTATTAAGAGTAAATTTAGTAAACTGATACCATTTGAACTCATTTTTTATTGAGAAAGATTGATCGTAAAACATGAACCAATATAGAGCTTGAGTGAGCTATTTAGCTATAAATTACGATCCATTTTCTTGTAAAAGAATGCAGACACAGCAATAAAAATAACAGGCAATATGATTTTTGTTTGAGACCAATTATCGATATAAAGCAACACACACTGATTAAGAATTGCAGTGGTGAGGTAAACACGAAATCCCCATTTTTTCATATACCACACGCCAACTACAGAAATAAATTCAAAAGCAATGATGATGCCTGTGATGGCAGGAAAGAAATCACCTTTCTTTTTAATAAATGGTGAAAACACTGCCGGAAAACCAAGTATTGCAGCCGCAAAGGAGAGTATGCAAACAATGCTCAACGCAATAGGTCTTTTAATTTCGCGCATGCTATAGCTTTAGTTTTTTTTGCTTCTCACCATAAAATAAAGCGGGGCACCTATCAACACAATAAACAAACCACTCCACGTATTTTGCGGTTTGGTATACAACAGAATAATGCAGATACCTGCAGCAGCCAAGATATACAACAGAGGCAATATAGGATAAGCCAATGCTTTATATGGACGAGGCGTATGCGGCTCTTTTTTTCTGAGTATGAAAATACCCAAGATGGTAATGATGTAAAATAATAATGAAGCAAAAGTTGTATAATCAAGCAAGTCGCCATAGGTGCCTGACAAACATAGTACGGAGGCCCAAATTGCCTGTAGCCACAGCGCAAAGGCAGGTACCCCAGTACTGTTTAATGTTGCTGCTTTTTTGAAGAACAAACCCTCTTTAGCCATGGCATAATAAACCCTTGCTCCCGATAAAATAATTCCGTTGTTACAGCCAAATGTTGAAATCATAATTAGTACCGCCATCAAATACACAGCAGCATCACCAAAAATAATTGACGCTGCAGCAGTACCCACTCTATCAGTTCCACCGCCTGCAAACTGTATCCCTTGGCCAATGACATCGGTAGCATCCTGACTACCATGAAGAGGCAGGAGTGATAGATAAGTAATGTTGGCCAACAAATATAATATTGTTACAATACCTGTACCGAGGATGAGACTGCGAGGAATATTTTTTTGGGGTTCTTTGATTTCTCCTGCTATAAAAGTAACATTATTCCAAGCATCGCTGCTAAACAAAGAGCCAATCATGGCAGTGCCGAGCACTAATAAAAGTGCCATTCCGCTCACTGATTCACTTACCCACTGTCCGTTTTGTTTTATCAAGGTGGTAGCTTCCCATGCTTGCGACATGTTGTTGGCAAAATTATCGGTGTTTAGCCCAATGTATAAGCCTGCTAAAATCAAAACTAACAAGGCAATCAATTTGGCTGAAGTGAAAAAAAACTGAATGAGTTTTCCATTTTTTACACCTCTTGAATTGATGAAGGTAAGTAATAAAATACTGACAATAGCATAAAGCTGTGCGGCTGATATTTTTATAAATCCAACATCTGCGAGGATGTTATCAGGCCCGAGGGCAGGAAAGAATACTGCCGTGAACTTTGCAAATGCAACGGCCACAGCTGCAATAACACCCGATTGTATGACTGCAAAAACAGTCCAACCGTATAGAAAAGAAGTAAAATCGCCCCATGCTCTTTGAATATATACAAATTGACCACCGGCTTTTGGCATCATGCCTGCCAACTCCCCGTAACTGAGGGCCGCCATTAGTGTTATAACGCCACTTGCTATCCAAAGAACCAATAGCCATGAGGCGCTTCCCACAAGTCTGCTCATATCGGCACTTACAATAAAAATTCCTGAACCAATCATTGAACCGGCCACAATCATTGTGGCATCGGTCAAGCCAAGGGTACGCTGAAGGGAGTTTGAGTGATCTTCCAAAACAGAAGCGATTATAAAGTATTTTGTTTATGCAACTTGCTATGCTTGTGGCTGTATCCGAAATAAATGATGATTCCAAGAATCATCCAACCAAAAGCCACTTTAAGTGTTTGTGCATCGAGTGCTACAATCATTCCTAAGCAAACTAACACGCCCATAGTAGAAACAAAAGGCACCAAGGGAGCTCTGAAAGGTCTAGGAATTTCAGGGTTTTTAATTCGCATGATCCACACCCCTGCGCTCACAAGCACAAAGGCAAACAAGGTTCCAAAGCTGGTTAAATCACCTGCCACATGACCGGGAACAAAAGCAGCAAAAAGCCCTACAAAAATAAACAACAACCAATTTGACTTATAAGGAGTACGATATTTAGGATGAAGCTCCCCAAATACTTTTGGGATAAGTCCATCGTTACTCATGCTATAAAATACACGGCTTTGCCCCATCAGCATCACTAAAATCACCGATGAAAATCCCGCCAAGATGGCAACCGTTACAGCATTAGCCAACCAACCGTAGCCAGTCATGTATTGCGAAATGGCATAGGCCACAGAAGCTTCTCTTCCTTTTTCGGGATCAACAAATTCTTTCCAATTAGCAACACCCGTAAGTACGTGACCAAATAACAAGTATAAGATGGTACAAACCACTAGTGAACCCAATATTCCTATAGGCATATCTCTCTTTGGATTTTTTGCCTCTTGCGCTGCGGTGCTCACTGCATCAAATCCTATAAAGGCGAAGAAAACGATAGCTGCTCCACCCAATACACCGCCCCAACCGTGTTTGAACACCCCGTTATAATCGGCAATAATTTTGCCTGCGCTGTCAACCACCGGTGCAGTGGCGGCAGGAATCAAATAAGGATCATGATTGGCAGGATTGATAAATTGCCAACCAATTGCGATAAACAATAACACGATTGCAACCTTCACAAATACAATCACTGCATTCACAAAAGCACTTTCTTTGGTGCCTTTGATTAACAGCATGGTGAGCAGCAATAAAATAACAAGTGCAGGAGCATTAATCATTCCGGTATGCAGCACTCCGGAAGAGTCGGTAAAACTTTCGAACGGACTATGACACCATTCGTAGGGAATTTGCCCCCCGAGCAGCTTATTCAAGTATTCGCTCCAGGCAATAGAAACAGTTGCTGCGCCAAGCGCATATTCCATCACCAATGCCCAACCAATGATCCACGCTACAAGTTCGCCCATCGTTACATAACTGTAAGCATAAGCGCTACCCGAGATAGGAATCATGGCAGCAAATTCGGCATAACATAAACCGGCAAATGCACATCCAACAGCTGCTATAATAAACGAGAGTGTAACTGCGGGACCTGCTGCTTGTCCGGCAGCAGCTGCAGTTCTAACAAATAGGCCGGCACCTATGATAGCTCCAATACCAAGTGCAACAAGGTTACCAGCAGACAATGTTCGCTGCAATCCTTTTTCAGAGTCGGCCGACTCTGCCATCATTGT
>JBILUU010000113.1:0-8216 GCA_044370815.1 Bacteroidia bacterium | reverse complement strand
GGTCCAACAGTGGCCAATACTGCAAAAGGGCTACCGTTTTGGCTCACATAGATTTCGTATGAAGCTACGCCTTGCGGCCAAAGCCCATATTTATTCCAAGTCAAATTAATAATTCCATTACACGCATCTAAATCACTTTGAGCGAAAATGGTATGATGAAAATCGCTCGGTGAGCTTGTATTTCCGCAGCTATCGTATGCAGCAATGCGGTATATTTCAGATAAATTATTAGGAAAAGATCCATCGGCAGCAGTCAGTGTGGTAGTAATGCTCAATCTTCCGGGCACATCGGCTACTTGAACAGGACTGCCACTGCTATTGAGCTGATAAACATAATAACCTTTTACGTCAAGTGAAGGACTTACATCCCAAGTGAGCGTTACATCCTGCAAAGGAGGAAGATTGGTGACCGTAACCGCCTTTAAGGTTGGAGCATCGGGAATGACATTGTTGAAGGTGGTTTCACGTTCGTTGCTGACAGAAATACATGCACCTCCAAGGTCGGCTTGTTCTACACGATAAAAAACAGTTTCGCTGCACACGGGATGCCAGATGGTACTGTCATTAAATGAAGTGGTGGTAATGCTATTGCTGAGTTGTGTAAAGCCTGGAGCAGGTAAAATTCTGCGGTAAATTCTATAAGTACCTTCGGTAGTAGAAAAAGCAGGGGTGTGAATCGGGTTCCAAGTTAGCTGCATCTGACCATTAGCACCTTGTATTACATTGAGTAACATTGATTGTATGGTGTCGGAACTTGTTGATAGTTGATTATTATTGAAACGAGTAAGCAGGTAAAAATATCTGATGGTGTTCGTTATCGGCAAACCAGTGATGACAGTGGAAGCTTGTAAGTGAACAGGCACAGTTTGAACTTGATTGTAAGGTCCGCCCAACGTGTTTGCATAAAATATTTGGTATTCATTAAACACATTTCCATTGAGAGATGGAATGGTCCAACACAACTCAACTGAAGTGGCATCAATGATTCGAATTGTTTTTATGCCAGGAGGCGACATTGGCTGGGCTTTCGCCACAAAAACCAACAACAAGATGAATGATAATATTGCAAATAGTTTCTTCATTTTTGTTTATCAACTTACAAAAGTAAAATAATTTTTTAAAACCAAACAATACAAAGGACTATAATTTACCTACAACGAGTTCGCTTAATTCTGACTTATTAAGATATTTTTGAGCAAAATGTTGCAAATCTTTTGGGTTTGCTTGTTTGATATACTTTACGTATGACTTGTAAAATTCGTTAGTTAACCCGTAATCTTTCAAAGAAGTAAACTTTTCAGAAATAGCAAAAGGGCCGTCTACACTTCTTAAAAAAGTGCCCAGCATATAGTTCTTTACCAAGTCCAGCTCATTGTCATCAACCGGGTCGTTTTGTAAACGTTCAATCTCCTTATAAATTTCAGTTAAAGTAGCTTTTGTTACCTCAACACCCACCTCGGTGCTGATGTAAAAAAAGCCGTCATGCAGCATAGAGGCCACTCCAGAGCCAATGCCATAGGTATAGCCCTTATCTTCTCTGATGTTACTCATGAGTCGGCTGCCAAAGTATCCACCAAGAATAGTATTTAACATTTGCATACCATAGTAATCGGGATTGGTTTTATTGAACAATCTGCGACCTACACGAATGGCACTTTGCATCGCATCTTTTTTTTCTATTAGTAGCTCTTGACGCCCTTGCTGAAGATTGATGTATTCACCGGAAGTTATCTCAGATTCTGGCTGCATAGCACCAACTGCCTCCTTCACCAATCCGAGCACCTCATCACCAATATTTCCGGCCATCACCACATATAACTGATTACCTGAATATCTTTCTTTAAAAAATTGATGCAATTGGTCTTGTGAAAGGTCATCATAATCATTAGCTTCCACAAACAAATCATAAGCCGTATCCTTAAATAGTAGCTTATTAAAATGATTGCGCGCCACAAAGTCAACCTTTTGCAAATTTACCAGATGCCTCTGCTTTTGATTTGTTTTGTATAGGTTAAGTTCTTTTGCAGGAAAAGTAGCATGCTGTATGATATCCATCAGCACAGGAAGGGTTTTAGCAAGGTGCTTGTTGAGGGTGTACAAAACAACCGTTGCCTTATCGCGCGAAATTGCTGTTTCCAAAAATGCTCCGTAGTAATCCAATGTTTCTGCTATTTCGGGCGCTGTTCGACTGGCTGTGCCTTCTCGCATAAGTGCATTCACAGCATTTGCAATCAGTGCATTTTTTTCGTAAAAATTACCTGCGTTAAATACAAATTCGATTTTACACAACTCTTGTGAGCCGGCATTGATGATGTATATAGGTACTTTGTTTGGCAATGTGATGCACTCCGGAGTTATATCAGGAAAACTAAAATCAACTGTATATTTAGGGGCTATTAAGCGATCAATATTCATGTGTATATCTTTATTAATTTTAGTGGCTATTGTTTATTTATTAAATAATGAAGCGTAACTGAGTTTTGATCATTAAAGAACTTAGCAGCTGTGTGTTGAATATCTTCAGCAGTTATTGATGCATAATTTTCTTCTTCCAAGTTGAGCATATTGGCATCACCTAATAATTCATAATATGCCAAATTCATGGCTTTGTTGAGGACATTGGTATTTGAAAAGCTAAGTACACTTTCTACCTTGTTTTTTACCTTTTGTAACTCCTGTTCCTGAAGTTTTTCATTAACAAAAGTATACACGGCCTCATCAATTTCTTTTTCCGCAATATCAATATGAGTTCCTGCAGTTAGTTTTCCTGAAACGATAAAAAGTCCATGATCAATATCTCCACTGACATAGGCATTGATTTCAGTAAATAACTTTTTCTCTTTTACAAGGGATAAATACATACGAGATGACTTTCCGTTACTTAATATATCAGAAATTAAATCAAAATGCCGGTACTCGCTATCTGTCCTTTTACAAATATGCCATGCCTTGTAAATGCTGTCGGCAGGAACATCTCTGTATACAGTTGACCTGCGCGCTTCAGCTTGAAGGGGTTCTACCGGTAAATTTCTTTCCTGTTTAGCTTGCGATGGTATTGGTCCAAACCACTTTTCGCTGTATGCCTTTACCATATCCAATTCAATATTTCCTGCAACCACCATGATGGCATTACTAGGATGGTAAAACCTTTTGAAAAAATTTTTCACATCCTCCATGGTGGCATTTTCGATGTGAGCGATTTCCTTACCTATGGTATTCCATTGATATGGATGAACCTTGTATGCAAGAGGCTTGAGCAATAACCAAACATCACCGTAAGGTTGGTTGAGGTAACGCTGTTTAAATTCTTCGATTACCACTTGTCTTTGCACTTCCAAACTTTTTGGTGTAAAAGCAAGACTTAACATTCTGTCGCTCTCTAACCAAAAAGCTGTTTCGGCATTATCGGCCGGAAGCGTAAGGTAATAATTTGTGATATCGTTATTGGTAAAGGCGTTATTCTCGCCTCCTACCAATTGAAGTGGCTCATCATAGTTTGGGATATTGACTGAACCTCCAAACATCAAGTGCTCAAAAAGATGGGCAAAACCTGTATGTTCAGGATGCTCATCGCGTGCACCTACATCGTATAAAATATTCATGCAAACAAGCGGAGTGGATTGATCTTGATGATAGATAACCCTTAGGCCGTTTGACAATGTAAATCGCTCATAATTAATCATATTAAAATTGCTTTAAATTAGTTTCAGGTGAATTCAATGTTGCTTTTTTCTTCTTTGCTTTTCTTTGATAATCAAACTTAGTTCGCGACCTGTTTGTCCTTTAACAGAAGTATTTTCTTCTGCTCTGCGAATAAGGTAGGGAAGCACATCTTTCACCGGGCCATATGGAACGTACTTGGCCACATTATAGCCGGCTTGTGCAAGGTTGTAAGAGATGTGGTCGCTCATTCCCAATAATTGAGAGAAATAAACCCTATTATCATTCGCAGGCACCTTAAACTTTTTCATCAATTCAACCAAGTGTAAAGAACTCTTTTCATTGTGCGTTCCTGCACAAATTGCTATTTCATTGATATGTTCGAGACAATAATCCAAGGCTGCATTGTAGTCTCTATCGCTATCCTCTTTGCTATTTTGAATTGGATTTTGATAGTTCATGGCTGTTGCTCGCTCGCGTTCTTTTTCCATGTATGCTCCGCGTACAAGTTTTAGTCCCAGTAAATAGGTATTTTTTTGGGCCAAACTGTGTGATTTTTTGATGAATTCAAGACGGTCTTTTCTATATAACTGAACCGTATTGTAAACAATGGCCTTTTGTTTGTTGAATCGACTCATCATTTCATCGGCTAATGCATCAATGGCCCCCTGAATCCATGACTCCTCGGCATCAATAAAAATTGGTACTCCGGTTGCTGCTGCCTGAGCACAAATACGCAACACACGATCCTTTACTTTTTGCCATTCTTTTTCTTCTTGGGTGTTTAATTGCGCTTGCGCACTTACCTTTTCGAGCAGGGCAAAACGTGCCAAACCGGTAACCTTAAAAACACAAAAAGGAATATTGCTATCACCTGCGGCACGCTTGATGGTGTCAAGCGTTTCTCCTGCTGTTTTGTCAAACTCCTCCTCTGCTTCTTTACCTTCCACGCTATAGTCGAGAATAGTCCCAATTTTATAATCTCCAAGCGCTTTTATGGCATTTGCGCAATCATCAATATTCTCACCACCACAAAATTGTTTGAAGATAGTAGCCTTAATCAAACCTGAAATAGGCAGGCGCAAACTAAAAGCTATGTTTGTAAAACGCTTTCCTATCTTCACCCAAGAGGTGCGACTCACCATGGTAAACAATAAGTAGGAACGATTCAAATCAGCATCACTTTTTGAAGCAAAAGCAATTTCAGTATTATCAAATGATATGTGGGACATAAACAAACAAAATATTAATCATGCAAATATACTATGAAAACAACTAGGAGAAATCAATTCGTATATACTCTTTTAATCCACCTTGGCAGAATGATGACTCCAGCAAAAATATATGGGTAGTAACTAATTAATCTCCAAAGGAGTGCCAATGCAGTTGCCAATGTGAGATTATTCTGCAATTCGGCTTTAAAGAATTGAGAGAACATTATTTCAGCCAATCCGCTTCCTCCGGGCGTAGGGCTTATAATATTGATGATTCCTATGATGATTTGTTTGCAGTATAACACCAAGTGATTGAGATAATCGGGAGTGAAGGCGGCTATGATAAAATTAATGATTAAAAACCTCGCACTCCAACTCACGAATGTGCTGAATATCGACCAAAACCAATACGACCCTGTTTTACCTTTAAGTTCGGCACTGGCAATAATCATTTCATCTCCCGTTGCCTGTGCTTTTAGTGCAAACTTGCGCAAAACAGGCAACCTAAAAATCGTTACTAAAAACTTCTTTACTGCTGCAGCATCAACAAAAAGAGCAAATGCTACTAATAACTTATAAAATAGCACCGAAAAGTAAACCAACCAAAAGGTAAACGCAATACTTTTTTCATTGATGAAGTAGGATAAAAACTGTGGCAACTTAATGTTCAAGTTGGTAAACAACATTTCACCACCAGCCAAGAAATAGGCCATAGGAGCCATCACACCTAAAAATATTCCATCTAACAATGATGAGAATAAGATTACCGAAATACTTTTACCTAGCTCAACTTTTTCTTTGTTGAGCAAATAGATAGCAACTGCAAATCCTCCTCCTAAACTTGGCGGAATGACAGCAGATGCAAATTCCCATAACATAATTACCTGAAAACTTTTTCGCCAGCTGAGCAAATTGTCGGTAAGCACTCTTATGCGCACCATGTAGGCCAAATCCCTTACCACCACCATCGATAAAGCAAGAAAAATCCAAATAGAACTCTCGAGCGTGAAATTAACTTTACTAAACGCTCCGGGAGTAAAATTTTTAATGAGCATGTAAGAGGCAACCCCAAGGCCGATAATTACAGGTAAAATCAGTCTGTAGGTTTTGAAATTTTGAATCGGACTACCTTCGGTTGAGCTCAAAACACATTTATTTTGCTTGCCAATGTAAACAAAAAATTACCGACTTTGTTATTTCATCTATCAATTAGCAAATTATAACTTCCTATGAAAAAAATTTATCAATTGGGGTCGTGCAGTACTTGTAAACGAATATTGTCTGAACTTAATATTACTGATGATGTTGCAATACAGGATATCAAAGAAGAAAAAATTACGCCTTCTCAACTTGATGAGTTGGTAAAGTTGGCCGGCTCACACGAAAAATTGTTCAGCAGAGTGGCCATGAAGTATCGCATATTGGGATTAGATAAAATGAAGTTAGAGGAAAAAGATTACCGCAACTACATCCTGCAAGAGTATACCTTTTTAAAGAGACCAACCATTATTTGCAATGATCAAATTTTTATTGGTAGCACCAAAAGTACCATCGAGGCACTTAAAAAAGTGTTTAAATAGATAGGAGAACACTCAAACAGATTGGTCAACTTATACATTTTTGAACAACTTTTATAAAAATCGTTTGAAACATTTTTTGATGATGTATTTGGTGGGTGCTATTTTTGCTACATGAATTTAATAGTTAAGCCAAATAAACTGATAAACATGATTAACTTCCTAAACGAAGTTTTTTATGAATAAATCATTGGCGGGTCACCTTTCCTTATTCGGTGCCAATCTCATATACAGCATCAATTATTCGGTGGCTAAAGATGTTTTAGGCAGTCACATTCAATCTTCAGGTTTTATTTTACTGCGTGCCTGTTGTGGTATGCTGCTTTATTGGCTCACATCCTTGTTCATGCGCCAAGAGAAAATTGCTCGAGAGGATAGGCTACGTTTGTTTTTTTGTGGCATATTCGGAGTTGCCGCAAACCAATTAATGTTCTTTAAAGGTTTGAGTTTAACCTCTCCCATTAATGCATCTATCATGATGGTTTGTACGCCAATTCTTGTATTGATTATGGGTTATTTTTCGATGACCGAGAAATTTTCATTGCTGCGCGTTGCAGGTATCATTACGGGGTTGGCAGGTGCTGTGTTTCTTATTCTGAACCCCAACAGCAATAACACTTTATCCTATGTAAACTGGGGCGATTTATTAGTACTTCTTAACGCTTGCTCTTGGGGACTTTACCTCATTATCGTAAAGCCGCTCATGCAAAAATATCATACCATTACAGTGATTAAATGGGTATTTTTAACCGGATTCATCATTGTATTACCTTTTGGTTATGGAGAACTTCAAATGGTAGATTGGCGATCAATGCCGGTGAAAATCTATTATGAAGTACTATTTGTAATCATAGGGACCACCTATTTCGCTTATATATTAAATACCTACTCTTTGAAAAATTTAAGTGCATCGGTGGCCGGCACATATATCTATTCACAACCGCTGATGACCGCCTTGTTTGCCATTATGATGGGCACAGATCAGATTGATTACATTAAAATTGTTGCCTCATTGATGATTTGCTGCGGAGTATATATGGCAGGCAAGAGTAATCCTATTGCGGCCAAAACATGAGTATACAGGTGTAATCCCAAAATCAAATACATTACAATTTAATTTTTGAGATAATTTTTTAGATGTTTGGGGTTGCATATTTTGCCTGTAGCGATGGCTTCGATATTGAAGCACTTAACTTCAAACATATTATAAATTTATAAAAGAAATGCGAACTTCCAAATAAGCACTGAAGCTGCATTTAGCACAAACATGCTATTATTGGATAGTTATTTTATGTCGATACTTCATTCTTTAACGGTCACTTTAATTCATTAAAGGAATTCCCGAAATTATTTGATTGAATTATTGTTACTTTTTTTCGGTCTCCTTCTACAATATATTTTTCACCACATTCAAGTGTAACTTGTCCTTCTGCTGAGTATGTTATGTTATGAATTTCATTTATACTGGTATTTACTGCAATGTCTTGCGAGTTCGTTTTCCAATTAATACCTCCATCTGAAGTCAATGAATATGTCAATTTACCTTCCTTAAAATCCCAAATAATTATTCCCTTTAATTCAGTAAACATATAAAATGTGCTATTGTTAAGTCTACATAATGCGGGATTGCCATATGTTCTGCTCCCATTTTTAATATGCTTCCAAGTTTTTCCTCTGTCTGTTGTTCTAAATAGCCAATCGTATGACGCGTAACATCCGCCTGACTCAGTAAAAAATCCGGTACTGTCGTTTATAAATAAAATTG
>JBILUU010000112.1:0-8218 GCA_044370815.1 Bacteroidia bacterium | reverse complement strand
GCGAAATTAGCTACAGGCGGACTGTTATTAGGTGTACCTGAAATATTGATGTTATCGATATAGAGGTTGTTTCCATAATTATTATATCCTTCAAACTTAACAATCACATTAGTGTTACCAACAAAATTGTTGAGATTAACGGTAAAGCACGGAGAACCTACAGTTCCGGCAAAGCACCAATCACTTGCTTGTGTTGGAACAAAGTTGGTGGTACTGGTACTTACGGTGGCAAAGGATCCTGTGCCATTTTCGCCCCTTTGGAAAACCCTGGTAAATGTTTGCCCACAGTTGGTTGAAACGTAAATTATAAGTGAGTCGGAACTGTTTTGATTATACCTGCGATAAGCATGTTCAAAGGAAAGCTGTGCGGTTGACAAAGTACTTAAATCTATCGGTGGACTCATGAAACCATCGCGTTGACCGGTGGCAGCATAGCTGAAAAAATTGATGCCAACCGATGTTGTTCCCGGAGTAGAACCAACTGTGTTGGTAAGCTGCCAAGTAATGTTTTCATCCGGATTATCAACATTCCATAGGCCAACGGTGGGTGAGTTGGGCTCAAAGGTTTCGGAGAAGGGAACAGGCAGCCCAATAAAAAATGAACCAAAAGAACTGGTAGATTCATCATTGGCTAAGTTCTGATCGGTATTGTTGTTGGGGTTGGTGGTATATGCTCTAAACGTATGAATGCCATTACTCACAAACATGGTTGAAAGTGTAATGTTTGTACTTTGACCGGTGGCTAAGGTACCTGTCCAGGTTTGAGAATAAATTGTTCCGTTGTCAACTTGGTAATTAACCTCTAAGGAAGTGATTGTATTTCCTCCATAATTGGAAACCTCCACCACTGGTGAAATGGTTGCATTGCAACTTGTACCGGCAGGACTGATAATTTGTGATACTGAAACATCTCTATCGAGTGCGGCCGATGTAATGCAAAGCATGGCTTCATAGGCGTTGATTCTTCCCGAGCCAATTTGACCAATAAAAGTAGGATTTTGAGCATCAATATTGTCTGCGCTCGATAACATACAGTTGATGAGTTGGGTGCGTTGCAAACCAGGTGCATGCGACTTCATCAAACCCAATAAACCAGCCACCATTGGAGATGCCATAGATGTACCGGTAAGTGAAGTGTAGCCGGTTGTTGCGTTACAACTTCTGATTCCCGTACCGGGGGCCGAAACATCAATCCATGTGCCATACTCGGAGCTAGGCGCCTTGGTGTCGTTGGTTTGTGTATTCGCAACTGATATCACGTTGTTGTATGCGGCCGGATAAAATATCGGATTCCCATCTGTGCCGCTATTACCGGCTGCCGCTACAAGAATTGAACCTTGATTCCACGCATTATTACATACATTTTGACCGTAACTGCTGTATCCGGCACCTCCCCACGACATGTTAATGATGTCTGCTCCATTGTTTGCAGCCCAAATGATTCCGTTATAACCGCCAACCAATTGCCCATTGCAGTCACCTATCTTGATAGGCATGATACTCACATTATATCCTATTGAAGCCACTCCGGTTCCATTATTGGTTTGCGCTCCAACAATGCCCGAAACGTGTGAGCCATGCAAACCATCATTGGTTCCGCATGCCGAGGGGTCATTGTCGTTATCTACCACATCACGAGGTCCAACAAACTTATTAACCAAATCGGGGTGGTTATTAATGGCATCGTCAGTTACAGCCACCACAACATTGGCCGAACCGGTGCTAATATCCCAAGCCAACTGAGCATTAATTTTCCACAGGCCCCATTGATTGTTACTACCCGATTGAGGACCTAAATCATTTGGTGTAAGAAAACTTACATGCAATTCCTTTTTTTCGGCATATTCAATAAAGGGCAGCTTGGCTATTTCAGTAATGAGTTGATCCACTTTATGTATTTGATCGAACTCTAATTGATAGGTTCTTACCAGCAAAGGATCATTGGTAAGTTCGGGGTGCAAATGCACGAAACGTTTAATGCCAAATTCATCTTTCAATTGCTGAATGAATGGAATATTGGAGAAATCAACAGTATTGAAGTTGTTTAAATCGGGGGCCGGAAATTTGATTGATGAATTTGTTTTAGTTTGAAAAACAACCTTACCGTCTTGATACCACTGATAAACTTTTTGTGCTTTTACAAATTGAATTCCTGTAAAGGCGATAATAACTAATAGGAGTAATTTTCTTTTCATTGAAGTGCTGATTAAAATTAAAACCAAAAAATGAGTTATTTTGTTTCAACAACGTTGAAACGTGGTGTAGTTTGGGAGCTACTATCTCAAGTTTCGTTGATAAAGTAAAACAGCAATAATTTAAACATAGGTAGTTATTTGTTTTTTAAGATTATCAAAAATACTTTGAATTTTTAGCATCTAAAACTTTTTTTGCGTAAATCTATTCAAATAATTATAAAATCATTTGATTCCCTTTTCGTCTTCAAACTGGAACTTAAAACCTAATCTTTTACCAGTTTGAATGCTTATTTTACTGCTAGAGTCATTTACCTCAGAAACAGTAATTTCTCTTTGAGTATCATAAGGCGGGGTATACAAGTCGAATTCTAGGGCTGCCAGAATTATAGTTTCAAGCAGATGCAGCGCTTTATCGGTTGTAAATTTTTGACTACCAAAATCACTGTGCATCATGGTGATTTTTCGGTTTTTACTTTCCACAAAGTAAGATGTATCCTTGTTTACAAAAACGCGTGCCATGAGGTATCCCACATCATTTATCCTGTAATACTTAAAACTATCGGCCAAAAAATTATATACGCTAATCATCCCACAAAAAGAAAGCATGTCATTTTTAGTTACATAGGGTGTTTTTTTGATGTAATGAGCACTGTCAAACTCAAATATATTGGTGTGCATTTGAAATACCAGTAAATCTCCGGCCACTTTCAATTCAAACATAAAATCACTTCGGTCTCTAAACTCAATAGTAACACGCTTATCAATGTTGAATGCCTCCCTCTTTAAATTTTCTGCTTCAGCTCTTGCAACATCCTTGAGTATTCTAAAAGCGTTGAGTGTTTCATGAAAAATATCCTGCTTAACGCTGGATTTTTCTTTCATGATTTTAATGATTTGTTCTCTGAGGTTTGATTCCATTATGCTTGATTTTAGTATGCTTTAGCAAACAATACCCTTTGTGTTGAGGGCTTACCTGAATATATACAAACACCATTCTCTTGTTTATTGTTCAAAGGAATGCATCGAATAGTGGCTTTTGTTTCTTGTTTAATGAGCTCCTCCGTTTCTGAGGTTCCATCCCAATGTGCTGATATGAATCCCCCTTTGGTTTCGAGTACCTTTTTAAACTCTTCGTAACTGTCAACAGTATGCATCATGCTATCGCGAAAATGCAGGGCTTTTTGGTAAAGACTGTGCTGAATCTCAACTAACAATTGTGAAACGTGATTAACCAGGCCTTCTTGAGCAATCGTTTGCTTCTCGGCAGTATCTCTTCGGGCTAATTCAACTGTTCCATTTTCTATATCTCTGGCGCCAATAGCAATTCTCAATGGCACCCCCTTAAACTCGTAATCGGCAAATTTCCAGCCCGGCCTTTGATTGTCGCGGTTATCATATTTCACTCTGATATCTCTGTCTTCAAGTTCCTTTTTGAGTTGCTGGGCGTAGCTATTAATTTTCTCCAGTTGCTCTTGACCTTGATAAATTGGCACTATTACAACTTGTATAGGTGCTAATTTAGGAGGCAACACTAACCCTTTGTTGTCTGAGTGCGACATAATCAGCGCTCCCATCAATCGGGTAGAAACACCCCAAGAGGTGGCCCACACATAATCTAATTTGCCTTCTTTGGAAGTAAATTTAACATCAAATGCCTTTGCAAAGTTTTGACCTAAAAAGTGCGATGTACCGGCCTGAAGCGCTTTTCCATCTTGCATGAGCGCCTCAATACAGTATGTATCAAGTGCTCCCGCAAATCTTTCGTTAGCAGTTTTTTTACCCTTAATCACGGGCATTGCCATAAAGTTTTCTGCAAAATCGGCATAAACATCCAGCATTTTCTCTGTTTCCTCAATGGCTTCCTGTGCAGTAGCGTGTGCAGTATGTCCTTCTTGCCACAAAAACTCTGCTGTTCTTAAAAATAATCTGGTGCGCATTTCCCATCTTACCACATTGGCCCACTGATTAATGAGCAAAGGCAAATCGCGGTGCGACTGAATCCATCCTCTGTAGGTGTTCCAAATGATGGTTTCAGACGTTGGTCTAACAATTAGTTCTTCTTCTAGTTTTGCTTTTTCATCAACTACAATTCCTTTACCATCAGGGTCGTTTTTGAGTCGGTAATGAGTTACTACAGCACATTCTTTTGCAAAGCCATCAACATGCGAGGCTTCTTTACTAAAAAAAGATTTAGGGATAAATAGTGGAAAATAGGCATTGACATGACCGGTTTGCTTAAATTTTTTATCGAGCGCCTGCTGCATCATTTCCCATATAGCATAGCCATGTGGTTTAATAACCATACATCCTCTCACAGCACTGTTTTCAGCTAAATCTGCTTTAATTACTAAATCGTTGTACCACTTGGAATAATCCTCTTCTTTTGTTGTAAAATCCTTAGCCATAATTTTTTTGGTATAGTATTTGTAATTTTGTTTACAAGTTCGTTTAAGGGCTCAAAAATAAGATTAAACTTTTACCCAATTGATTTGTCTAACCAAATAAATAAAAAAGACATGAAAACACTTATCTCCATACTGACAATCGGTAGTATTGCAATAGCGAGTGCAAGTTGTAATTCCACCAGACAATCGAGCAGCAGCGCGCAAGACGATGTTTATTTTAATCCAAGAGATAACAGCTCTTCCAATAACAATGCCTCAAACAATAGCTCGGGCGGTAACAACAATCAGCAAAGAGGCAGTGATTACACGCCTTCTGGAAACAATAACAGTTCTTCGGGCAATTATGATTATGCCAACCCCGAAACGCAAAACAACTCATCAGGGCAAAATCAAGGTGGTAATACCTTCATCACAAACAACTTCAATGATACTGACTTTAACTATGATGATTATTACGATTACGCCTATGCATCTCGTATCAGAAGATTTCATTCACCCAATAATTATTGGGGGTATTACGATCCATTTTTTACTAACAGCTACTTTTACAACTACAATCCGGTAAGTTTTGGCACCAGTATTTACATGGGCTATAACTGGTGGGGTCCGGGTTACACAACTAATGTAATTTATAACCCTGTTTGGGGTGCCGGTTGGAACAACGGTTGGGGTTGGGGCTGGGGTTGGAACCGCCCATGTTGGGGTTGGGGATATTCTCCTGTATTTTCTTATGGTTGGGGTAGTCCTGCTTTTGGCGGCTGGTATGGTTGGGGTAATGGCTTCAACTACGGTTGGGGTGGCGGCTGGGGTGGCTATGGTTGGAACCGACCTTGGGGTTGGGGCAACGGCTACATGAATGGCTACAACAATGGTTTTTATGATGGCTATTTTGCCGGCATCAACAGTGGTAACTACTACAATGGCTTTGATAGAAATACCTATTATTACGGCCCAAGAACAAGCGCTAGCACCAGTGGTGTGAGCGGTAGAGGTTTCAGAGGAAAAAACTTGTCTCAAAACTTTGAAGAGGCTGTTGGTGTAGATCAGGCAAGAGGCGGCATCAATAAAATTGTTCCTTCTAGAGATAATAGTGCCAATGTGTCGAGACCTGCGAGTAATTTGAACAATGCAGATGCTAGTTCAAGGCCAATAGACAGCAATGCAAGACCTGCCGAAAACAATGCAAGACCTACTTTTGATAGTCGCCCAAGCAATAACTCGGCCACAAAACCGGTAAATGCTTCTGAAAGCCGACCTGTAAACAACTTTGACTCAAGACCTGTAAGTCCTAATGACAGCCGACCTACAAATAACAACTTTGACTCAAGACCGGTAAGTCCTAATGATAGCCGACCTGCAAATAACAACTTTGATTCAAGACCGGTAAATCCTAACAATAACAGGCCTAACAATAGTTTCGATAGCAGACCCGTGAATCCGAATGAGAGCAGACCTGCAAACAACTTTGACTCAAGACCTGTGAATCCTAACAATAACAGGCCTAACAATAGTTTCGATAGCAGACCCGTGAATCCTAGCGAAAACAGACCTGCAAATAACAACTTTGATTCAAGACCGGTAAATCCTAATAATAACAGGCCTAACAATAGTTTCGATAGCAGACCCGTGAATCCGAATGAGAGCAGGCCGGTAAATCCTAATAATAGCAGACCTAGCAATAATTATGAAAGCAGACCTGTTAATCCTGGGAACAATAGACCCAACAGCAGCTTTGACAGCAGACCATCATACGAGTCAAGTCCAAGCAGGCCTGCAATGCGCGATGGTGGAGCAGTTTCCCCAAGCAGAGGTGGAAGCGGTGCTTCATTTAATCAAGGTGGCAGCAGTAGACCATCATCAGGTGGCAACTCAGGAGGCAGCTTCTCAAGACCTTCCAACTCTAGCCCTTCATACAATGCCCCAAGCGGTGGCGGCAGCCGAGGTGGAGGTGGTTCAATCAGCCCAAGTAGAGGTGGCTCGAGCGGTGGCTCAATGGGAGGAAGCAGGAGCGGTGGTGGCGGTGGCAGAAGGTAATTGGCCAGAATAAATTAATATCAACTTTTAAACACAAACAAGATGAAATCAATAACAAAAATTGGTTGTGGAATAGCTATATTGTTAAACCTATGCACACATACAGTTAATGCCCAAAACGAAGACGATGCGCTTAGATATGCATTAACTAGATTTGGTGGAACGGCAAGAAGCACAGCGATGGGTGGTGCGTTTGGGGCCCTTGGTTCAGATTTTTCTTCTATGACCATCAATCCGGCTGGTGTAGGTTTGTATCGTAAATCAGAGGTTACATTCAGCCCTGCTTTAGGAAGTACTAATACCAGATCTGAATACTTTGGTCAAGAGAGCATTGATGGACGCTTTCAGTTTAGTTTATCTAACTTAGGCATGGTTATAGCCAGCACTAAAGAATCGAAAAGCAATAAATGGAAAGGTGGTGGCTTAGCTATTGGATATAATAGGTTGGCTAACTTTAATAACCGAATGATCATGCAAGGCAATAACACGAATAGCAGTCTTGCTGATGTATATAAATTTGAAGCGCAAGGCCTTGATCCTGCCAATTTACCTGCTTTTGGGACCAATTTGGCATGGAACACTTACTTGATTGATACCCTTAATGGTAGTTACATCAGTAACATGCCATCCAACATAAATAAAACTCAAATAAAAAATATTGAAAGAAGAGGCGGAATGGGGGAAACTGTAGTATCTATGGGGGGAAATTACGACAATAAATTGTTTTTAGGGGGCACTTTAGGCTTTCAAAAAATACGCTATGAGGAAGAGAGCAGCTACAGCGAGAATCCGGTGGACACTATTGTTGACATCAGAGGCTTTACAGTGAATAATTTCCTGAATACACAAGGCAATGGTATTAATATTAAATTCGGAGCTATTTACATGCCTGCCCCATTCGTAAGAATTGGCGCTGCAATACACTCTCCTACAGTTTTCAGTATGCAAGATAGTTATAGCACTTCTATGTCAACATCATTTACAGATGGTTCAACCTTTAATTCTGGTACTGATGCCAATGGTGGTGCCGATATTGGTAATTTCGATTACCGTTATATCAGCCCATTCAGAGCTGTTGGATCACTTGCTTTTATAATTGGTAAATATGGATTGATCAGTGCAGATTATGAATATATTGATTATCGTGAAGCTCGTTTTCGTGCCATTGGGTATAGTTTTATTGAGCAAAACAACATTATCCGAGACAAGTATAGGGCCGTTGGAAATTTGAGAGTAGGTTCAGAGATTAGACTTAATCCATTCAGCATCAGATTTGGTTACGCGCTGTATGCGAGTCCTTTCAAGGATCAATCATTAATGAGTGATCAGCAGTTTTTTACTGGAGGTTTTGGCTACAGAACCGACTCATTTTTTGCCGACATTAGTTATGTGAGAAATGTTTTTAATGAAAGGCACTTTTTATACAACAGCAGCTTTAATCCAACACCTTCTCAAAACAATATCACTAGCGGAAATATTGTGGGTACCATTGGATTCAGATTTTAACCCAGATTACGCATTAGAAATGCGTAAACGATAAAGAAACTGTAAATCAGATTTTTACAAATCTAATAACATTTTCTA
>JBILUU010000111.1:0-8231 GCA_044370815.1 Bacteroidia bacterium | reverse complement strand
TCAAGATACCCGATTACATTTACTAAATTCCGCTTTTTTCCGGCTGTATCGTTGCCGCTAGCGTGGGGGTTGGCCGGTTCATTAAATTGATGGCTTTGCAAATAACCACTTTTTTCGCCCATGGGTTTTAGCTTTACTGCGGCAAATTGTTGTGCAATATATTCGGCAGCTTTTAACTCTTCTGCAGTTCCTGTCCCCCTGCCTTTTAGTTCATCGGAAGCCAAATAGGTGATATGAGACTTTATTTTGTCTTTCTCTATGGATTGTGAATAAATTGATTGTGCAGCTAATGAAAAAAGGGCTGCTGTAATGATGTAAATTGCTTTCATAAACTAATTTGTACACAAAGGTAATGCTTTATAAGGAATAATTGGATGCAAACCTCTTCACATGAAATAGTAAATATTATTTTTGGTGATTATTTTTTTTTCGATGATAGATATAATTAATGCCGAGATAAAGTCAATTGCTGTGCATCACTGCGGCAATCAAACAAATGGAGAAGAACTAATTCTTTCAAAATCTTTGCTGAGTATTGAAGAAGAGCGAGTCAATCAATTATTACTCAAATTCTTTTTGAATAATTTTCAGCATGTAGAATATCAGCAATTTACTTTTAGTAATGGAGATCCTGAAATGAATATTCTTTTTCAGTACGTTTCAAAAATATTCGATCAGGAAAGTGCATTACTGCCTCAATCGGTGAATATGGCTCGTCAGTTATATGATTTGTCAACACACCCTCAGATTAAGTCGGGTGACTTTTTTGTGGCTATTTTCGGTGGCATTGTTGCAGATGGAATACCTGTGGAAGCCATTGGCATATTCAAGTCGGAAAACAAGCAGGAATTTTTAAAAGTGGATAAAAAGCAAGGGGCTTTTGAAGTAAAGTATGATGATGGAATCAGCATCAATAAATTAGATAAAGGTTGTTTGGTTTTGAACAGTTCTAAAGCAACAGGATACAAAGTATGCGTGATCGATAATACAAATAAATCAACGGATGCGCAGTATTGGAAGAACGACTTTTTAATGATTAAACCATGCAACGACAGCTTTCATGCAACAAAGGACTATCTTGATTTATGTAAAAATTATGTAACCAAGCAAATGCCCAACGACTTTGAAATAAGCAAAACCGACCAAATAGATTTGCTTAATCGCAGCATTAAATATTTTAAAGAACAGGATGAGTTTAGTATGGATGATTTCAGTCGATCTGTTATTCAAGATCCTCAGGTAATTGAATCATTCAAAGGGTATAAAAAACAATATGAGGATGAGCGGGAGCTTGAACTAAACGATCAATTTGATATTTCTGAGGCTGCTGTTAAAAAGCAAAATAGAATTTTCAAAAGTGTGTTGAAACTCGATAAAAATTTCCATATTTATATACATGGGAAACGCGAGTTAATTGAGAAAGGCATTGACCCTGATGGGCGAAAATATTATAAAATTTACTTTAATGAGGAGAACTAATACCGATGTGATTTATTAAATCTTTGGACTAAAACTTATTTCCATTTGATATCACTTGAATACGATGTTTGGCACATGAGCAAACGCTGGAGGAGTTTTTTTTATTATGCTGCACAACAACGATTTTGGACTATAGCGTGATGTAAAAACCATCAGTTCAGTTTGAAAAGATATAAGCTAGGTCTTACATTTTTGATCTCCTCACTCGAAATATAAACCGATTGATTGTCTTTAAATGTAACCCCTTCAACCTGACCTATACTTGCATAAGCACCAAGTATGTATTTTTTTTTGTCACCGGCAAAGAAATCATCATTCTTGAAGTTTTCAAAAGTCCATAAAAAACTATCTGCATTTTTATTGTATCCAATCAGCGCTATTTTTTTTCCATCATTACTCATCGCTGCACCTGTTATTCTTCCGCCTGACTCAAACACAGCTAGGTGCTCGGCAGCATGTTTACCCTTAACGCAAGGAATACGGTACAAATCAGTGTTTCTATCCAATCTGTTTTTCGTAAATAGGTAGATGTAATTGTTGAAATATATGATTGCTTCGCAGTCAAAATTATGTTGTTTTGAAAAGGAGAAATTCGTTTGTTCAGGATAATAAAATTCTATTTTTCCTGATGATTCGGCAACAGTATTTTCGGCAGAGAGATATTTTTTAGAAACCATTGTAATTGAAAGATTTTTTCTGTCTCCTTCATTATTCCCCATATCACCTATAAACACGAACTCGTCATTTTGAGCCAAATCTTCCCAATCATTATTTTGTGCATTTTGCAACTTGATTGTATTTAAATATTTGCCCGATTGTTCATCCAACACAAATAATTGATTTAAGCGACCTTTATCATTGTGCGTAATCAACATATTGTTGACAATCGTTAAACCTGATGTTTCGCGCATGTCTGGGCTTAGAGAAGTTACTAAGGTTAATGCATCAGATTTGCTTAATTGATTTTGTTCCACATTTAATTTATCATTTTCATGGTCCGCAATTTTCTCACTTTGGCCATGACAAGCATTAAAGAGAATTATAAATAAAGCATTTAAAATTGAATTTATAAGTTTATTCATTTTCGCAATCATTAAATTTAAACCTCATCGAAAAACACATTTACTTTAGAAACTCCCTCTGCTTTGTTAAGTTCAGCAGCAAACAATCCTGCTTTATTCATATTTTTTAGTACCACGTAGTAGGAGTATTCAGTAAGAGAAGCATCGGTCTCTCCAATTTTTTTTATATTGATGAGTTTATGTTTGCGACAGTATGTAGAAAATATTTTATTGAGGATAATTTCGGGTTGTTGTTGATTTTTAAACACAACTTGCACCAGGTACTCTCTTCTTACCTTCACACTGTCGTTTAACCATGATGCAATAAGAATAACAGCTCCAATAAAGAATGTTCCGGTAATAGCAATGGCGTGAGCACCAGAACCACAGGCGAGTCCGAGCGCAAGCGCGAAAAAAATGAACATGATATCTTGGGTATCCTTTACTGCTGTTCGAAATCTGATAATAGACATTGCACCAACGAGTCCAAAAGCTCGTGCCAAGTTGTTACCAATAACCATAATAACAAGGGCGGTTATCAGCGTAAGCATAATAATTGAGACCACATAGCCCGAAGAATAGCTGATTCCTTTGTAAGTTATTCTGTATAATAATGCTACCAGTACACCACAAAAAAGAGCAACAGATAAATTTGTAAGCGCCTCCGCTGGACCTAAATTGAAGGTAAATATATCTTGAAATTGTGTATCCACTTGCTAAAATATTCTTTGATTGACTGGTGAAATTTCCTTGTTGATAAATGCTGATGCATATTTTGATAGGGCTTCATGACGCAATTCAAATTCTTGAATAATCGATCGACACCAAGAAGGCATCCCACCATCAAAATATTTAATTTCCAAAATAAATGAATCTTTCCATATAAGGCCTAAACCATCATTGGTAAACAGCTCATTGATTGAGGGAAAGAGAGCAGCTCTGATGTTTTTGTCAAAGGTAATTCTTACCCCGGGATCAAATTTCCCGTGGTATGGTTCCCTGTCGTAAACGATCAAGTTAACTGGTCGCTGCGCTTCACGGTGAAGATGAAATAGGAACCTTGAGGCATCAGCTTTCATGGCATCAGAGGGCTTCCCCGAGGAACGCCTTAATTCTCCGGTTTCGAGTGTTTTATCAAGTAAATCAAACATGGTAATCGCACGATTTTTGGCAATTCTGTTGCCATATTTTCGTTTGATTTCAAGAAACACTTCGCAGCCCGAAAAATAATCATTGTAACCTCTTATACGCAATTTCAATCTATTTTCAAGCCCCTCTGTTTTCTCACTCAATGCCTCAAATTCGGGAGTATCAAAATAAACACTTCTAACTGTATACTCAGATTTCAATTCATTTTGCTCCGCATTTAAGTCGGGTACCAAAAAAGGTATGAATCGCTTTCTTAATTGCTCGAGCAAATCATTCTTAACTAAATATTTTCGTTCGTACCTCAATCTCATGGTATACCGTTTGAAAGTTTAAACAAACGCGTTAAATACTCCATTACACTTACCTCACCACAGTTAATTTCTACCTCTGCCATTGTGCCGGGTAAAATGTTTGAATGATAAGGCCATATTCCTGTCACATAAAAAGATTGCCTACGATCAATAATTTTAACACTATTATCTATGCCTGCAATATTTCCTTTGATGCTATTACAAGTAATTGTATCGGCAAGGTGTATATAATTTTTCTCTCTCAACTGAATAGGAATGACACCAACCCAATGAGATGTATCTGCAATTCCTATCACATTGTCACCCGACTGATTATCACGTTGCAGCATAATCATACCCGACATAGGAGTGGTAAATGTAAAATAAGCCAAGCGGTCGCTAACCTGTTTAATTTGCGACTCAAGATTTGCGATTTTTGCGGCTACCAAGCGCGCTCTTTCTACTTTTTCACCGGTAGCTACCGATAATAACCTAGCATTAGCAACCCCAACCTCAATTTCTTTAACCTTGAAGCTATTGAGCTGTATCTCATATTCTTGAAGTGGAATAATACTATCTCGGTAAAGTTGGGCACTCCTTGCCAATAATTTTTTCTGAATGTCAAGTTGCTCCTTGGCTAATTGTAGTTGCTCGGTGGCAGTTTGTATATCCTCCGGCTTTTGTCCTGTGGTATAAAACTCCATTTCTGCTTTCATAATCTGCAATTCCCCTTTTAATTGAATCAAGTTACGCTGTTCCTCGTTGCTCACAATCCAACCAATTGTGTCGCCTTTGGCAACATATTTTTTGATTGACAAAACGGGATTTAATATAAATTGAACCACATCCCCTCTCTGAAATTCGGTAACTCCGTAACTTTTTACTACCCCTCGGATATTGTCTTTGAAAGATGAAATCAAATTACCATCAATTGTTCTGACCAAAGTGAATTCTGATGAAGGAATAAAAAATGCACGGGATTTAACCGTATAGGTAATTTTTAAATATTGGGATACAACAATAAAGCATATCAATGCCAACAGCATCACAGATAATAACCATACACGCTTATTTTGCATAAAACCCCAAGCAAGTTTAATTATGCAAATTAACTATTTAATAACAAATAATTAAAAACCAAACGAGTTATTTTTATTATTTCACGACAAATCAAGCTTACAGAGCAACAAAAACTTGAGGTTTCCGGGTAATTGATGCTTAAAATATTTTTCATTTCAATAAATTCATAGGCGTTATTTATTCTTTTTAATGAGTTTGTTGCTAAACATGATACATGTTTGTACCTTGCCATGAGCAACCCAACCAACTTTAAAAAATATACCCACTAAAAAATAAAATCTTTCATAAAGTAAACCGCATTTAACACAGCACCAAACATTATTCAAGTTATTAATCCAATTCTTTTACTTTTACAGCATCAAAATTATGTTATGAAACACACACTATTAACCAGTCTGATGTTGCTATTTCTGGCAAGGATTCCTGTATTCTCGCAGCAATACTTTCCTTTGAACGGGATTGCCAATGAAAAAAAATTCACTTATGCGTTTACCAATGCCAACATTTACATCGACTATCAAACCAAGTTATTAAAAGCAACCCTATTGATTTATGATGATCAAATTGTAGATGCAGGAACATCGGTTGTTATACCCAAAGATGCTGTTGTTATTGACTTAAATGGCAAAACAATATATCCTTCTTTTATTGATGCTTATACTGACTATGGGATAAGCGCTTTAGAAAAACGCAAGCATAGTGACGAACCACAATATGAATCATCTAACAAAGGTGCATTTGCTTGGAATGAAGCACTGAGGGCGGATTTCAACGCTGCCTCAGCCTTTAACATAGATGAAAAAGCAGCTGAAGCTTTCAGAAAATCAGGATTTGGTATTGTATTGAGCATGCGTAAAGATGGCATCTGTAGAGGAAGTGCTGCTATTGTAGCGCTCAGAGATAATAACCACAACAAGGCTATATTGAAAGAAAAAGCCGCTGCTTGTTATTCCTTCAACAAAGGAAGTAGTCATCAATTGTATCCCTCGAGTTTAATGGGCGCTATTGCGCTGGTGAGACAGACTTACTATGATGGAAAATGGTATGCCCAGGCCACGCAAAAGGAGAAAAATATCACCCTCGAATCTTGGAATGAATTACAAAAATTACCACAAATTTTTGAATCAGATGATAAGTTGAATACGATGCGCATTGCAAAAATTGGTGGTGAGTTTAATGTTAATTATATCATTAAAACTGCTGGCAATGAATACCAGCGTATGGAAGATATCAAATCTATTAAGGGAAAGTTTATTTTGCCGCTCAATTTCCCCGATGCCTATGATTTGAGCGATCCGTACGATGCAAGCAGTGTTTCACTTACAACCTTAAAAGCTTGGGAGCTTGCTTCTAAAAATCCGTTTTATTTTGAGCAGGCAGGTATTGATTTTGCATTTACCACCGATGGATTAAAGGATAAATCGACCTTATTCAAACAAATTCAAAAAGCCATTAAACACGGACTCTCTGAACAACAAGCGCTGAAAGCACTTACCCACACACCTGCAGAAATGATGCAAATTAATCATATGGCAGGAGCGCTCAAGAAAGGAATGTTAGCCAACTTTATGATTAGTGAAGGCAACATATTTGAACCTGAAAATACAATTTATGAGCATTGGATACAAGGCAAAAAATTCATCATCACAAGTATGAATGAAAATGATATTCGTGGAAATTATAGTTTCAATAACCAAGGCACCAACTATCAACTAGAGATTACCGGAAACATGAATGCCCCAAAATTTCAAATATTTTTGGACACCAATAAATTAAAAACAAATGCAAAATTTGCCCGTAATGAAATACAATTCTCTTTTGAAACCGGCAAAGAGGAGTCGGTGGTAACCACGAGATTTGTAGGTATCTATTCAGAAAAAAAATTCACGGGAAATATACAACAGGGTAATGGTAATTGGCAGTCTTTGGACTTGTTTTTCACTAAACCAAGCATTGTAACTACTGAAAAAGACAGTGTAAAAAATAAAATTTCGGAAACAGGCAACATTATATATCCTTTTAGTGCCTATGGCACTTCAGTATTACCCAAGCAGGAAGAAATCATTTTTAAAAATGCTACCGTGTGGACCAACGAAAAAGATGGCATCATGCAGGAGACAGATTTATGGATCAAGGCAGGTAAGATTGTAAAAGTTGGCAAAGGATTACAGAGTGCCTCTGCAAAAATAATTGATGCCAAAGGTAAACACATTACTCCCGGCATTATTGATGAGCACTCTCATATAGCTGCTACGGGCAATGTAAATGAAGGTACTTACTCAATTAGTGCTGAAGTAAGAATTGGAGATATTGTTGACTGTGATGATATTAATATTTACAGACAACTTGGTGGTGGTGTTACAACCGCACATATCCTGCATGGTTCTGCCAATACCATTGGAGGACAAACACAACTTATTAAACTCAGATGGGGTAAGAATCCTGAACAAATGAAGTTTGAAGGGGCGGATGGCTTTATAAAATTTGCCTTAGGAGAAAATGTAAAACAAACCAATTGGGGCGATAGGTATACCATTAGATATCCTCAAACAAGAATGGGCGTGGAACAAATATTTGCCGATGCCTTTACTAGAGCAAGAGCCTACGAAGCAACACAAAAAAACCAATTAAAAAATCCTGTAAGAAAAGATTTACAGCTCGATGCCATTCTCGAAATCATGAATAAGAAAAGATTTATTACATGTCACTCTTACCAACAATCGGAAATCAATATGTTGATGCATATAGCAGACAGTTTTCATTTTAAAGTGAACACATTTACGCACATCCTAGAAGGATATAAAGTGGCCGATAAAATGAAAAAGCATGGTGTTGGTGCCTCCTCCTTTGCAGATTGGTGGGCCTATAAATATGAAGTTATGGAGGCAATACCATACAATGCAGCTATCCTCAATGAAATGGAAATTATTACCGCCATCAATTCTGATGATGCCGAAATGGCCAGAAGACTCAATCATGAAGCCGCTAAGTGCATTAAATATGGCAATGTAAGCGATGAAGATGCTTTTAAAATGATTACACTCAATCCGGCAAAATTGCTACACATTGATCACAGAGTAGGTAGTTTGAAAGAAGGAAAAGATGCTGATATAGTGTTATGGGATGATTACCCTTTGTCGGTTTATGCCAAAGTGGTCCAGACCTACGTTGA
>JBILUU010000110.1:0-8299 GCA_044370815.1 Bacteroidia bacterium | reverse complement strand
ACGAAAATTTCATCAAACAAACAATCAGAAACAGGTGCATCATAGCTACTTCAAACGGTCCGCTCACGCTATCGATTCCTTTGCTTGGAAGAAGAAATAATATGCCCGTATCTGAAATGATGATTTGCTATAAGCAATCATGGCAGCGACAGCATATCAGATCAATGGAAACAGCGTATCACTCTTCTCCATTTTTTGAATTTTATCATGATGATTTAAAAGCATTGTACGCTATTCAGCCCAATAGCTTACTAGAATGGAACAACCTTGTGCATCAGTTCGTATTAAAATGCTTAAAGCATTCCTTAACTTTTGAACCTACCACAAGTTATCAAAAAACGTATGAGCACGATTTCAGAAATAATGATTGGAAAGGATACACCCAACAGCACTATCATCAGGTTTTTGAAAGCAAGCTCAGTTTTATGCCCGATTTAAGCATTTACGACTTGATGTTCAATCATGGCAGCATGGCCTTACAATATCTTAAAAGTTGAGGCCTACTCGAAGCCGGCAACAGGGGCGTTGAAATTACTATTTTTGATAAAATCCTCGTACAACAAATGTATGATACCATCTGAAAGTCCTATTTGAGGAACCATTACTTTCTCAATGCGGGCATGCTTCATAATGAAAAGAAAAATTTCTGTTGCAGGAATAATCACATCAGCTCTATCGGGATTAAGACCAAGAATGGTAATACGTTCTTCAAGTGTATAAACACTCAGTTGGGCATATATCTCCTTGAGTTTTGAAAATGAAATTTGCCTCTCCTCTTTTTTCTTTGCCATGTTTACGAGCTTATTGATATTACCTCCAGAGCCTATACCACCTATTTCGGCAAATTTTTCTGTGGCACGATAAATCCAATCTCTGAGTTCATTCCAATTATTTTTAGAAATCTTGTCTTGAAGAATCCGTAATGTTCCAATATTAAAAGAAATAGAGTCGATTATTTTTCCTTCATTAAAAAGAGTGAGTTCTGTGCTTCCTCCTCCAACATCTATATATAAGTATGGCCTTTTCGCTGATAACTTTTCGGCAATATGGTTAGAGTAGATGATCTCGGCCTCTATTTTTCCATCAATGATTTCGAGTTTGATACCGGACTCTGATAAAATACGTGCAACAATTTGTTCGCTGTTAAGCGCCTCTCTCATTGCGGAAGTGGCGCAAGCGCGATAGGAAATAACATCATGAACAGCTATCAGATGTTTGAAAGCAATCATGGTAGCCACCAACTTATCTTCCTTATCTTTTGTGATATATTGGTTGCTGAAAGCATCCTCACCAAGCCGTATAGGCACCCTAATCAAACTGGCTTTTTTAAATACAGTTTCGCCATCGGGCTTTTGAAAAACATTACAGAAAAGCAAACGCACCGCATTTGAACCTACATCTATGGCAGCAAATCTCATTTATTATATTAATTGCAGTTCAAAAATAACTGAAAATTACTACTATGAGTGCAATGTTGAATACTTTTAATAAGTACAAATCAGCTTCCTAATTTTCTTCTTCGGTACTTTCTCTTTTACCTATCGACTCAAAAACAGAAGTAACAATAGATAAGATCATGCTGAAAAGGAATGCCCACCAAAAACCATCTACATTAAAACTATCTATAATGTAATCGGCAAATAGAATGATAAAGGCATTGATGAAAATTAAAAACAATCCGAGTGTAAAAATGGTTAAAGGAATGGTAAGAATAATCATTACCGGTTTAACTATGGTATTTAAAAATGCAAGTGTGGCTGCCAAAATAACCGCAGTGAAAGGTCCATCAATATGTACACCGGGCAATATGGCCGATGTAACCAAAATAGCCAATGTAGAAATAACGATTTTAAAAATAAATTTCATCTTTGTGACATTAAGTTTTCAAAGATACAATGAATTCGTCATCCAAATATCAAGCACTATGAAAAAATGTTTACTTATTTTATTCCTTATAGGTTCATTCATTACAGCAAAATGTGATGAAGGCATGTGGCTACCTATTTTATTAAAGAGTTTAAATGAAGCCGATATGCAAAGTAAAGGCTGCAAGTTAAGTGCAGAAGAAATCTTTAGTATCAATAAAACCAGTTTAAAAGATGGCATCGTGCTTTTTGGTGGTGGTTGCACCGGAGAAATTATATCTGCTGAGGGATTGCTTCTTACCAACCATCACTGTGGGTACGGACAAATTCAACAACACTCTACCGTAGAAAAAGATTATTTAACCGAAGGTTTTTGGGCTAAGAACAAATCTGAAGAGCTCCCCAATCCCGGTTTAAGTGCTACGTTTATCATAAGTATGAAAGATGTTACTGAAGAAGTATTAGGCCAGGTTAGCAGTAACGATTCCGAAGCGTTAAGAGAAAAAAAAATTCAAGAGAAAATAAAATCAATAGAAACTAAAGCAAAAGAAGGAACTCATTATGGTGCTTTGGTAAAACCATTCTATAATGGTAATCAATTTTATTTGTTTATCACCGAAACTTTTACCGATGTAAGATTAGTGGGCGCACCTCCCTCGAGTATCGGAAAATTTGGCAGCGATACCGACAATTGGATGTGGCCAAGACATACCGGAGATTTTTCACTGTTCAGAATTTATGCAGGCAAGGATAATTTACCCGCGCCTTACAGTAAAGACAATGTACCATTTAAACCACGCTATCATTTTACCATTTCATTGTCTGATGTTCAAGAAGGTGACTATACTATGGTATATGGTTTCCCCGGAAGAACCAACGAGTACCTCTCCTCTTATGCGGTGAAGATGATTCGCGATGTGGTTAATCCAGTTAAGATAAAACTGCGCGATAAAAAGTTAACGCTTACAGATCAGTACATGAGAAAGAATGACACTATTAGAATTAAATATGCCGCTAAGTATTATAGTGTAGCCAACGCATTTAAAAAGTGGCAAGGCGAATTAAAAGGCATCGATCGTTTGGAAGTGATTGCGAAAAAAGAAAATGAAGAGAAAGAATTTCTAAAAAAAGCCATCTATACCAATAATAGTGAAGCATCAACCCTATTAATTGATATGGAACTCGCTTATCAAAAATATACACTCTTTAATAAGCGCAGAGATTTTTTTAATGAAGCCTTCAAAGGTTCAGAGTTGATGAATTTTGCCATCAGTTTTAACCTGCAACTGAATAAAATTAAAAGCGCAGGAAACGATAAGCAAAAACAAAAAGCAGAAATTGAACAGCTAAAAAATATGTATTTGGGCTTTACAAAAAATTATGATCAACGGGTAGACAGAGATGTTTTTTCAGGATTGATGCAAATATATTTTGATGAAATGCAACAAGATTTACCATCACATTTATTTGCTACTTTTAAAAAGAAGTACCGCTCGAACATGCAACAATGGGCCACACAATTATATAAGGAGAGTGTACTCAACAATTCAAAAAAAACATTGAGCTTGTTGGATAAACTTCCTGCTAAAAGTAGCACGTTCGAAAATGATGCAGCAATTAAACTTGCTGGCCTATTTTATAAATATTTCCTCGATGAAGTTCAACCTGAATTTTTAAAATTAGATACTGTTATACAAGTACTAAACAGAAAATATATGAAGCATCAACTCACTCTTCTTACCGACAAAAAATTTTATCCTGATGCAAATAGCACCTTGCGTGTTGCCTACGGAAAAGTGAGTGGATACGCTCCTTACGATGCTGTGCAGTACCAAGCATTCACAACACTCAAAGGAGCAATGGAAAAAGAGAATGAGGCAATCACGGAATTTAATATTCATCCAAAGTTAAAGTCATTATACCTGGCAAAAGATTATGGACGATATGCCGATAAGAATGGCAATATGCGTATCGCATTTATTGCAAGCAATCATACTACCGGAGGAAATTCAGGTAGTCCGGTTTTAAATGATAAAGGCGAATTGATTGGCACCAACTTCGATCGTAATTGGGAAGGCACTGTAAGCGATATTAAATATGATGCAGGAATGGTTAGAAACATTGTTGTTGATATTCACTACACACTTTTTATCATTGATAAGTTTGCCGGTGCTAAAAATTTAATTGATGAGTTAACAATCAAAAACTAACTTCCTTTTCTCTCTTTTTTTAATGACATAAAAATATGTTATCAACAATTGCATACATCATTATTGCCATGCAATGGTTATGAAAGTTTACTTTTGCAATATACTGAAAGCCTTATATGGCAAGTATTTTCAAATGTTCTAAAATTTTGATTCCTATGCTTGCATACTAACTATGCAAGTAAAATCTTCTGATTATTTGTTAGATGAAAATTATTTTTCTTCGCAAACTTGACCTGTTTTTATTTTTCATCTTAAGCATTACACTCTATTGCAAAGCTATTGTTAATGGGCTTTTCAGCGTACCTAAAACTTTTTATATTCAATTTTTTAAAAAGTATATTCCTATTTTACTTAGATTTTTTTTTACTCATATGCCAACAAAATATTTTTGAATATTGTTATTGATTGCTGTCGTGATTATAACAACACACACTCTGAAACAATTGATATAATTGTGTTTCAGAGATTTTATTTTTGATATACTGCAATCAAATGTTTGTATGTTATTGTTGAAATGCACCGTACACAAACGAAACTAACATATACATGTTAATAAAATAACATCACATTTTTTTTGTAATCATCAACAAATGTTTTCCTTTGTGTCAAATAATTAATGGATTAATTAAAAACAAAAAACATGGCAACAAAACCAGCAGCAAAAAAAGCAGCCCCAAAAAAGGCTGTAGCAAAGAAAGCAGCTCCTAAGAAAGCAGCAGCAAAGAAAGCAGCTCCTAAAAAAGCAGCAGCAAAGAAAGCAGCTCCTAAAAAAGCAGCAGCAAAGAAAGCAGCTCCTAAAAAAGCAGCAGCAAAGAAAGCGGCTCCTAAGAAAGCAGCAGCTCCTAAAAAAGCAGCAGCTAAGAAGGCAGCTCCAAAGAAAAAATAAGCTGAGAAGTTTATTGATGAAAAAAAATCTCTCCACAAGGAGAGATTTTTTTTTGTTCTTATCCCAACACTCCTGCATCTACTCTATGTTAAATGATGCAATACAGATGAATATCAAATTCAATAAATTCTTCGAAACAAAACCAAAAGTGTTTACCTTTACGATATAAATTTTTGAAACCAAATGAATAAAAAAGAAATACTCATCATAGTAGGCACACGACCTAATTTTATTAAGGTTACTCAATTCAAAAAAGAAGCGCAAGCATATGCCAATATCAACATTAAAATTGCTCATACAGGGCAGCATTTTGATTCCAAGATGGCAGATATTTTCTTCCAACAATTCAACCTTGTTCCAGATGTTTTTTTCAATGTGAAGCCCGCTTCTGCAAACAGCCAAATGGCAGAAATAATGATTAAATTAGAGGAAGAAATAAAAGCACACAAGCCTGATTTAATTATTGTAGTAGGCGATGTAAATTCAACATTTGCTGCAGCGCTCACAGCTAATAAAATGGGGATTAAAATTGCACACCTCGAGAGTGGATTAAGAAGCAATGACAAGTCGATGCCTGAAGAACACAATCGCGTATTAACTGATGCTATTACCGATTATTTTTTTGTAACTGAGCAAAGTGGTTATGATCATCTTGTGCATGAACACAAAAATAAATCACAAATATTTTTTGTGGGCAACACTATGATAGATACACTTGTTGCATTTGAAAAAGATATTGATGCCTCTCCAATCATAGATAACCTATCACTCACACCAAAAAAATTTGTGTTAATGACCATGCATCGACCGGCAACTGTTGATGATGAACTTGGCTTAAAAAAATTAGCTGCTCTTATTGAAGAGGTAAGCAAGACCATGAAAATTGTATTCCCTGTGCATCCCCGCACATTAAAAAACATGGATATATTTGGGCTAGGTGAAAATTTTAGAAGAAATAAAAATTTGATTTTAACCGAACCACTTGATTATTTTTCATTTCAAAAATTAGTAAAGCAATCAGCTTTTATTCTTACTGATAGTGGTGGCATACAAGAGGAATCTACCTATCTGCAAGTTCCATGTTTAACCTTACGTCCTAATACTGAGCGCCCCGTTACAGTTACCGTTGGGTCCAATGAACTTGTTCCTTTTGACATACCCACAATCATGAATTACATTGAGCAAATTATAAATGGCACTTACAAGCGTGGTGCCATTCCTCCCATGTGGGATGGTAACACCACAAAGAGAGTACTCGAAGTAATCAACCAAATTTTATAGCTGTAGCAATGCATGTAACAAGATTATTAAAGATAGTATCAGGACCTTTTTTATTTGTTGTTACGTACTTTTTATTTGCACAATTCAATCATGCACATGAGGGAAGAATGGCAGGTATTGCTGCTTGGGTAGCCGCTTGGTGGCTTACCGAAGCTGTTGAACTTCCGGTTACGAGTTTACTACCATTTGTATTGATACCTGCTATGGGTATAACTGATTCAAAAACTATTGCCATGCAGTATATGGATCAAGTTATCTTTTTATTTATGGGTGGTTTTATGTTGGGATATGCACTCGAAAAAACCAACTTGCACAGTCGTTTGGCATTATTAATTTTAAGCAAGGTGGGTGTAAGTCCTCCAAGAATTTTAGCAGGTATCATGTTGGCCGCTTTTTTTATTAGTATGTGGATGAGCAACACAGCTACCGTGATGATGTTGTTTGCTGCCGTTACAGCCATTATTATCAAGTTAAGCGAAAATCAATCCACACCAACAAAATTTGGCGGAGCACTAATGATAGGACTTGCTTATGCGGCTTCAATCGGTGGCATGTCAACTTTAGTGGGGACACCTACAAACATGATTTTTTACAGTTTTTACAACAGTAATTTTAGTGGTCAGCAACAAATTGTATTTTCAAATTGGTTTATGCTTGCCTTCCCTATTGCGGTTTTATTATTGATCATTACCTATTGGCTCATCAGCAAACACTTTCAACTACAACATATAAAAATTGAACTTAGCCATTCATACTTCAGCGAGGAATATAAAAAGCTTGGTGCGCCCGGTCAAGATGAAAAAATAGTTGGGACCTTATTTGCCATCACCGCCTGCCTATGGTTTACACGAAGCGATATAATTATCGGCAACTTTCAATTCAAAGGTTGGAACAATTTATTTGTACATAAAGATTTTATTCAAGATAGTACTATTGCAATTTTTATGGCACTGCTATTATTTTTTATTCCATCAAAAAATAATGCGGGAAAACCAATCTTAATTTGGGACGATTGTAAAAAATTACCGCTTGGAATTATGTTGTTGTTTGGCAGCGGATTCGCAATTGCCCGAGGATTTGAATTATCAGGATTGAGTCAATTATTGGCAAACAGTTTAAAAGTTTTAAATGCTGAAAATACCTTCTTGATCATTGCAGGAATTTGTGTGATTATTACCTTTATTAGCGAATTTGCATCTAATGTGGCAAGCATTCAATTGGCGCTTCCTATTTTATTATCGCTATCAATTTCTATACAATTACCAGCCATTGCATTGATGATTCCGGCCACGCTGGCTGCATCACTCGGTTTTATGCTACCCGTTGCTACTGCGCCAAACAGCATTGTTTACGGCAGCGGAATGATACAGGTAAAAGACATGTACCGTATTGGTCTATGGGTTAATATTGTTGGAATATTGTTGATTGTATTGTTCAGCTACTTTTTTTCATCGGCCATTTTTAAATTCTGATGACCTATGTATGCATCTACCCAACTGCAACAATTGGCGGCATCAATTAAAGCACGTGCTGCTGAAGAGTTACCCGGTATTAAAGCTCATCAAGCAATGTTGCCCGAAGGAAGGAGCATGCCCGATGATTATTTAAACAAGATTCAAAACTATAAAAAAAGTGCTGTTTTTGCCTTATTATTTGAAGAAGAAGAAGGCATCAATTTATTGCTCACACAAAGACATGAATATGAAGGTAAACATAGCGGACAAATTAGTTTTCCCGGAGGAAAAATGGAGGCAATTGACACAGACTTATTGCATACTGCTTATCGCGAAACACAGGAAGAAGTTGGGATATCTAAAACACAAATTGAGCTGATTACAGCCCTTTCTCCGCTGTATATTCCGGTAAGCAACTTTTATGTTCAGCCCTATTTGGGATACTTGCAGCAATCATTGTCTTTTACCATAAATGCACGTGAAGTAAAAAATATCATCAAGTTTCCTGTACAACAAATTAATAATCCTGCTATTCAAAAAATAAAAAAGATAGCTGCTTCATCAGGCGTTACTCTTTCGGTACCTGCCTTTGAAATTGATGAA
>JBILUU010000109.1:0-8322 GCA_044370815.1 Bacteroidia bacterium | reverse complement strand
GAGCGCTGTTGTGAATGCAACACCTGTTTCTCTAATTTTACTTCACCGGCTGTTGACAATTTATTTTCATTCTTTTTATTTTTTCTGAATATTGATTTGGAAGGCCTTGCCTCGCCCTGTGATTGCGCTATAGCTATTGTGCCGATTGTTTTGCTCGACTCAGGCTCATTATTGCCAATTGGCATTGTATTGGGATTGGCATCAACTGTTTCATGCTTTTCTCTTTCTTTCGGAACAGATTTAGTCTTGTTCCTTTCACCACTACCGAATGCTATATGGTTGTTGTTTTCTATATCTTGTGTTTGGCTCAACGAGTTTTTATTTCGTTTAAATGCGGCAACATGATCCTCTGATAGAACCGCGCTGCTGTGTATGACAAGGATGCTAATAATTGTAGTAATTAGCATTGCATCCAATGCGAGGAATATATTGAGGTAGTTTCTGAACCACATCAATTTTTGCCTCTTTTTCTGTTGAGCATTGATTTTTTCCCACACCGATGGGCTCACTTCAACTGTGTGTTGATCGAGTCTCTCTCTGAGAAAATCATCAAAGCGGTTTTCTTCTTTATTCATTGGTAACTTTAATTATTTGCTTACATAAAAATTTTTCTTTCAACGCATTCCTGGCTTTTAAAAACTGGGTACGCGAGGTGCTTTCAGTAATATTGAGCATATCTGCAATTTCTTTGTGACTGTATCCTTCTATGGCAAAAAGGTTGAATACCACACGATAGCCATTGGGTAAGGTTCTAATCATTTCAAAAATTTCCTGCGAACTTATTTTATCAAATACGCTCGGCTCAACTTGATGTTTGACCGCATGATTATCAATGGATTCAGTAAATTTAATTTGCTTACTTCTCAACACCGATAAGGCAGTATTCACAAAAATTCTGCGCATCCAACCCTCCAAGGAGCCCTCGTTACGAAAGTGACTGATGTGAGCAAAAATCTTAATGAATCCTTCTTGTAAAATATCCTCGGCCTCATCTTTATCATTGATGTAACGCATACACACCGACAACATTTTACCTGCATACCTGTCGTACAATATTTTTTGACTTGCAGGATGCTGCTGTTGACATTTAAGTATAAGCTCAGCTTCGGTCACGTGGGGCTATTTTAATTAGCTTTTTTATATAAAGATACTAAAAAGATAATTTTCGTTGCCTGGAAGAGATAATTATTTTGCTAGCGCAATTATGCCCATACTTATTATCAACGAGTCCATGAGTTAATGTTATAATACCGATACCACCCAAAAAAATAGTAAAATCAGGCAATACCGAAATTGGACTATGTTGAAAGTGTAATTGTTTTAATCAGTGTTGCTTGTGATATATATACAACACCGATAAGATACCTGTAATTGACATCAATATTGTACTGTAAAGACTACGCTGCCCATAGGCGGTCGTTGATCCCCGCATCTTTAAAGCAATTTTGCTTTTGCATTGCCGCAAAATTGAGCTTTATTTTAGTTTTCAGCGAGGTCGTTGTTGTTATGTTTAATGAGGTATGCCTCCAATTCGAACAACGAGGCAATAGCAACTTGCGAGTAGTTTTGAGAACAATTTTGAAAGCCTCCGGCATTTGTTTCCCACAACTGTTTAATTAGGGCTATATTACCAAATTCAGGCTGTATCACCTTTAATGCTTTGGCCACATTGCCTGCCCCGGCATGGTACACATGCAACACAAGAAGACGGTACCATAAATCGGTTTCGCAAGGTGCAATATTGTAGGAAGCTAACATTTTATTGGTGTAAGGAATACAAACAGTGGAAATGAGTTTGCAGGCCGCAACAGCACTTTTTTCTAAATTGCTGCGCTCATCAACTTTTGAATTAATTTTCAACCCATACTTAAGTCCTACACTTTTCATCAACTGAAACGGACCATAAGCCCCAACAGTTGATTTGGCCAATTTGCCGGGGCTTTCTATTAATAAGATGGCCTGGGCGTAAAAAGGATCTACACCTTGTTTTTTAAATATGGCATTGCTTTTTTCAATATCGGTTACCACACTGCTTACATTGTAAAAATGATTGCGACCCATGGCGTACATAATTCGTTTGTCGGGTGCCAAACCATTTTGAGTGCGCAGACTGTCCTTAAAAGCACTCTTTTTTAAATCATCAAAACCGTTGTATGTTTCGGCCGATACGCTGCACAACACATTTTTTTCGGGCGAGCTGTAAAATACAAAAGTGTCTTTTGAAGTATTCATCAATTTTCGCCAAAAAATGGTTCGTGCCACTGTATCTAAGCGTTCTGACTTTAATTCGTGACAGTATACGAAAGCTGCATGATTGCTATGCCCGGTATTATTTTTATTGCTATTTCCATGTGTATTACTTGCATGTGGCACAGTATTTCCCATAAATAGGAAAGTACAAGATATGATGAGGATGCAGAAGGATAAACGATTGACTATATGGCGCATATAATTGAATTGTGTTTTATTGTGTTTTGCAATACATAAAGTTAGCTGTTTGGGTTGCTTTTTGAAATACAAAAAATGTGAAAATATTAACTATCAAAAGTGAATAATAAAGATGCTGGTTTGCCTATCAAAAAAATAGGTTTCATAGCGGTTTTTTGTGTAGGGTGCAGCGCTCATTGAGTTGTAATCTTGTGCAAGCGACAGGCGCGGCATCCTTTATTTTAGCTGGGTAGGTGCACTGCAAAATAAAGATACAGCAAATGGCGCGGTCCTTTTACCCGTTGCCATACCGGGCAAAGGGTAAAAGGGATGCACCCAAAAATACACGCAACTGCAGATTTGAATAATTTTATATTTAGGACTCCTTAAATTTATAACCAAAAAATAAGGTAACTTTGCGGGCTGATTTTTACTATGGATAACGCGCACAAATTCGATCAACTGAGCCCTAAGGAATTTATTCTGATAAAAGGCGCACGCATACACAATTTAAAAAATATTGATGTGGCTATCCCCCGCAACAAACTATCGGTGATTACCGGATTGAGCGGCAGCGGTAAGTCATCATTGGCTTTTGATACATTATATGCCGAGGGGCAGAGAAGATACGTGGAAAGTTTATCATCATACGCGCGACAATTTTTAGGACGAATCAATAAACCGGAGGTAGACTACATTAAAGGGATTAGCCCTGCTATAGCCATTGAACAAAAGGTGAATTCTAGAAATCCACGGTCAACAGTGGGCACAACCACCGAAATTTATGACTATTTAAAACTGCTCTATGCGCGCATAGGAAAAACCATATCGCCTTTATCGGGAAATGAGGTAAAACGGCACACTGTAACCGATGTGGTAAATGAAATTGATACCCTGCCCGCCCGAACAAAGCTATTGATATTGGCGCCAAAGAGGTATGCAGCGGGTGCTAACATCAACAAGGTGTTGAATTTAATGTTGCAGCAGGGCTTTACGCGTGTATTGTTAAATAATACACTCACCCTGATAGAGGATGCATTGGCTACTGAACAATACAATAAAGAACTGGATGCAAATAAATTTAGCATTGCTATTGTGGTTGACCGCTTGCTTATTGACAAAGAGGATGATGATGCACCCGGCAGGTGGGCCGACAGCGTGCAAACAGCTTTTTACGAAGGAGAAGGTGAATGTATACTAGATATTGAATTGCCTAATGATGAGGGAGTGCGCCATACCAAACAATTCAGTAATAAATTTGAATTGGATGGCATGTTGTTTGAAGAACCTAATGTGCATTTTTTTAGTTTTAATAATCCATTGGGCGCATGCAAGGTGTGCGATGGTTTTGGAACTACCATTGGGATTGACCCTGATTTGGTGGTGCCTGATAAGAGTCTTTCGGTGTATGAAGGTGCAGTGGCCTGCTGGAAAGGTGAAACCATGAAAGAATGGAAAGAACATTTTATAAGAAAGGCAGATGCCCTCAATTTTCCAATTCACAGACCTTATTACGATCTTACCGACAAGCAAAAAAATATACTGTGGAAAGGTGCAAAAGGAGTGGAAGGTATTGATGCCTTTTTTAAGTTTATAGAGGAGCAGTCATTTAAAATTCAATACCGTGTAATGCTCTCGCGATACAGAGGAAAAACAATTTGCCCTGAATGTGAGGGCGCGCGCTTAAGAAAAGATGCACAGTATGTTAAGATTGCCGAAAAATCTATTTGTGATGTGGTATTGTGGAGTGTAGATGAGGTGTTAAAGTTCTTCAAAAATTTGGAGCTGAGCGAGCATGATGCTGCTGTGAGCAAAAGGCTGCTCGTAGAAATAGTAAACCGATTAACTTATTTGTCAGATGTGGGACTTGGCTACCTTACGCTCAACAGAATGAGTAATACTTTAAGCGGTGGTGAGTCGCAAAGAATAAATTTAGCGGGATCATTGGGCAGCAGTTTGGTTGGAAGTATGTACATTTTAGATGAGCCAAGTATAGGTTTGCATAGTAGAGATACCGAACGACTCATAGGTGTGCTGAAAGCGCTCAAGCAAGCGGGTAACTCGGTGATTGTGGTGGAGCACGATGAGGAAATTATGCGAAGTGCAGATGAAATCATAGACATTGGTCCGCTGTCAGGTTCGGGGGGTGGAAATTTAGTTTTTCAGGGCAATTGGGAAAAATTAAAAAAAGCAAACAATAGTTTAACTGCCGATTACCTTACCGGAAGAGAGCAAATTGAGATTCCACAAAAAAGAAGAAGGTGGAAGGAATTTATTGGCATTAAAGGTGCGCGCGAAAATAATTTGAAAGGTATCGATGTTAAGTTTCCACTCCACACACTTACCGTTGTAACAGGGGTAAGCGGCAGCGGCAAGACTTCGTTGGTAAAGAAAATATTGTATCCGGGATTAAAGAAAATGTTTGAAGGTTATAACGAGCAAACAGGCATTTTCGATAAAATGGAAGGGGGCATTAAATTGATTGAAGCCGTTGAATTGATAGATCAGAACCCCATTGGCAAATCTTCTCGAAGTAATCCTGCCACGTATGTAAAAGCATATGATGAAATTCGCGCACTATATGCTGAACAGCCCTTGTCGAAATCAAGAGGATACAAACCTTCTATATTCTCATTTAATGTAGAGGGAGGGCGTTGTGATGTGTGCTTGGGTGAAGGCACTGTGCAAATTGAGATGCAGTTTATGGCAGACATTGAATTGGTTTGCGAAAATTGTAATGGTAAAAGGTTCAAACAAGAGGTGCTCGACATTACTTTTCAGGATAAAAATATTAATGAGTTGCTAGAGATGACAATTGATGATGCCATCGCTTTTTTTGATGAAGGAATACGACCGGGTAATGCTGAAAAACGTATCATTGCTAAATTAAAACCATTGAGTGATGTGGGTTTGGGCTATGTTCAACTTGGTCAGTCATCGAGCACACTCAGCGGGGGAGAAGCACAAAGAATTAAACTTGCTACCTTTTTAATTAAAGGGGCAACAGAAAAACGCACGCTATTTATTTTTGATGAGCCAACAACAGGGTTGCATTTTCATGATATCAAAAAGTTATTATATGCCTTTAATGCCCTAATAGAGCAAGGACACTCGTTGATTGTGATTGAGCACAATTTAGAGGTAATTAAATGTGCCGATTGGATTATTGATATGGGGCCCGAAGGTGGTGATGAGGGCGGTAAGGTGGTATTTGAAGGCACACCGGAAGATATTATACTTTCCAAAAATTCACACACCGGAAGATATCTCAAAGAAAAGTTGCTGTGATTATTTTTTGATTCTTTCGTATTTGAACTTACCCGCGGCAAAAGTATACGAACTTACACTACCATCTTTACGGTATGAACGTGTGAGTGATACTCTTTTGCCTGTGGTTTTTTCGAGAATACCTGCTCCAACAGATGCAAGGGTTAAAGGATCAATGATAACATTATTGGAATCAGGTTTTTCACTTTCCGTGATGTTTGCTTTCCCTTTTTCAATAAACTTTTTCTTCATCCAATTACTGATGCTCAAATATTCTTGCTCTTGATTTTGGATTTGAGCAATTGCAATGTTTTTTTGTGGAGCATCAATTTTTGCGATGTGCAGTTGAGCAATATTATTGGCTGAATGAGCAGGCAGCTGCCTTATTGGTATACGATTGATAGCAATTAAACTATGATGAGTGTCTTTTAAATTAGTGGTGCGATGAACATTGTTTATGGTATGTGTGAGAGCTTGTTGTTTTGGATTCTTTGAGTTTATATCAGCAAGGACAGGTGATGCTGTTGTAAGATTCTTGGAAGTAAACTGCTCGGGCCTATTAGTAACTTTCGCTGCAGGTGTATTTTCATTTTTTTGTAAAGCTATCTCAACCTCTGGATTTTGTTTGCCGCTATTGTTGTAAATCAAAAATAGCATGGCTACAATAAGCAAAAATGCAGCTGCTGCGGTAAACTCTCGGGTAAGGTAAAAAACAATAGGGGCTTTTCTTTTAAGTGAGGATTTATTGGGGAAAACAATTGCTTTGTCGGGTTTCAATTGTGTGCGCTTGAGAGTATCTCTGAGCTTTTTTAGTGAGCTGTTTTTTTCTGTAAGTTCGATAATAATTACTTTCTCTTCATCGCTGCAATCTCCTTCGAGCTCAGCAATCATTATTTCATCAAATGTTTTTCCGTGAAAGAACGCTTGTTCACTCATTTTTTTTAAACGCTCTTGGAAGGAAACATCGATGTATGTAGCATCAATAGAAGGCATTTTGTCCATGCCTTCAAATTCTTTTTTGATCTCCGGATGTTGCTCAAGAAACAGGATAACTTGGGCTGTTTCGAGCGCATTCAGTTTGCCATCGAAATAATCAATCAGCACAGTTTCGTAGTTATGTATTGTAATCTCCATCTATATCACGTTTTCAATACTAACCAAATAATCTTTCATGGCTACTCTGGCTCTGTAGATGTATACTTTTACTTGCGACTCATTTAAACCTGTTATTTCACCAATTTGTTCGTAGTCGTATCCTTCATAGTCACGCAGCATGAGCACGCTTCTTTGTATTTCGGGCAACCTCGAAAGTCCGGCTTCAATGGTTTGCTTTAAATCTGGTTGTGCATGTTTGGTATGAAATGGTTCGGGTGCTTTTTGGGTGTCGCTGAATTTTTTATCTCTTCTTATTCCATCAATCATGGTGCGATAAGCCGTTGTAAACATGTATGATTTTGCATTGCTGCTTGGTACATCATTTACTTTGAGCCAAAGTTTCTCATAGGTATCCTGCACAATATCTTTAGCTTTTTCCTCATTTTTAATGCTCTTTAAAATGAAGCGAAAAAGGCTATCGGCATATAAATCAACACAATTATTAAATTCTGTAATGGTCATGCAAATGGCAACCTATTTTGAACATGTGACGAGTAACTCGAAATAAAGTTACAACATATTTCAAAATTATAATAAAAAAGCCCCACGAATTTCGAAGGGCTTTTAATTAGTTCAAGTGGATGATTGTTTTCTTTCCGTTTGTTATTGTTTCTACTTGCAGAGACTTGGAGTAGTTCAATAAGTTTGAAACGATGTGAGCCCTCGGTTTTAGGCCTTCAGAAGAAACAACACTTACCTGATTTTCAGTTTTAGAGTAAAGTTTTGGCATTCAACATTTTTTAGGGGTTATAGCTGATTAACGCATCCCTAAAAAATTTATTGTGCTGTTAGTTCAAAATATTTTTTAAGCTCATCTGTTTCCTGGTATTGCTTTCGAAGATGTTTAAGTGCATTATGCATTCGGCCCAAAGCAGTATTGATACCTACCGATTGCAACTGAGCAATTTCATTAAAACTCATATCGAAATAAGTTCTAAGAATTACCACTTCGCGCATTTCTTTAGGTAAGCTCATAATCATGCTGCGCATTTTTTTCTTCTCACTGCGTTTGTCTGTATTTTCAGGTTTAAACTGCTCCTCTGCAATCACTATATCGAAAACATCAAAATCATCGGTTCCGCTGTAGGTTTTCAATTTTACATGATCTCTAAAATAATCCATCATGTGATTTCTGGCAACTCTTAAAATCCAACTGCTAAACTTGCCTTCCTCATTGTATTTGTTTAGTTTTAATGAGTTAATCACTTTGATGAAAACATCTTGAAAGAGGTCTTCGGCCAATTCTTGATTTTTTACTTTTTTAAAGATAAAGGTGAATAGTTTTTGCTGATGACGATTGATGAGTTCAACAAGACAAGCTTCGTTGCCCTTTACATACAATTTTACTAGTTCAGCATCTTGAAGATGTGTATAAGACATGGTTTTACAAATTTAATTCAACAAATAATTAAATGTAAAAATGTCTTATAAGCTTCTGTTTTAGCGGGTTTATACTAGATTAGTATTGATTAT
>JBILUU010000108.1:0-8328 GCA_044370815.1 Bacteroidia bacterium | reverse complement strand
CCCGAAACCAATGATACGATGTTATTTGCGCAATTTAACAATGGCCTGCTACATGGCAGTTGGTTGGAAAAATATGGAGGAAAAAATATTTGGCAAAGAGGTAGGTATTGCAATAACAAAATGTGTGGCACTTGGACAAGAAATCAAATATCGGGTAAGGCTTATGAAATACGCAGGTACAATTCAGAAACCGGTCAAAGTGCTGCCATCACAGAGTTTTACCCAAACGGAATTTTAAAATCATTCAGTGATTATGATAGTGGGGCTTATGAATACCGTGACGATAAGGGGAACCTCACTTCACGCGGGGTAATCATCGATGAGCAATCAAAAATAATACAAAACGAAACCTATTACATAGGAAAAAATATACTCAAAAGCAGAACTACTTATGTAGATAAGATACAAAACGGACTTGCGGAAACATTTTATGAGTCGGGCAAATTACAGAGTAAAATGCCCTATCGTAATGGAAAAAGATATGGCACCTATTATGAATATTTTGAAAATGGACTTTTAAAGCGCTTGTCAAATTGGGAAAACGATAAACTGGAAGGCCTTGGTGTTGTAATTGCTGAAAACGGAAAAACAGATTCCTTATACTATCGCAACAATAATTTACAGGTTAAACCAAAGGCCCTTGCCTGCGCTTGTATTGATACTACTTACAGCGCAAACAGAATTGGTTTTGCCCCTATGCTTAATCATGTGTTGGAGTATGAAAAACTGCAAACCTACATCCCAAAATATTTAATTCCCAAAGACAGTTTAAACTACCGCTCAATATTTTATACCGGTTTTCAAAATAGCAATGGCTCAAATTCAGGCTTTAGTTCCATGAACCTGATGATGTTTAAAGAGTTTGCTTTTTGTTTACCCTCTGATCAACAAATAAAACTTGTGTTTAATCCGTGTACCACCATGGGTTATGTGAGCCGCATGGAGATTTCGGCAAGCTACGGTATTGGCAACCGAAACAATACCCATGTTGATTTTTATCCCAAACGAATTGCGCTTGAATTTATGAAAGGTCCCGTTAAAAGTGCCGACAAAGAAAATGCACGCTTTATGGCTTTTTTCGATACAAAAAATATATCATTTGACCCCGATAAAAAACTTTCGCTCACCTACAGCAAATCTCCTAACCCCTGTTTTACTCCCGCTTTGATTAACGGATTGCTTGAAGTAAAAGCAGTTAATGGAGATGCCTATATCTTTGAGCACTTCCAAAGCAGTGTGTTTGAAAAATATAGGTTAACAATGAGTACATCTGAGCTCGACTTGTTTTTTGGTGTTGTAATATCAGAGGCAAAAGTTACCATTCCTTTTTATGGTCCAAAAGGTTATGAAAGCCTTGATGCCTTTTCTGACTTTATGATGCTTGGTGGAAACTATGCTTGTGGTGTAGTAAAAATCAACTGCATAAAAAATAAACAAGAAGTATACACCACCTCCGATATGAAGCATGAGTTTATTATCCCCGATATCATGAAAGAATTACAGAGTAAAGGATTTTCAAGAATTAATTTTACCTACAGTGTAGCCGAAAATCAGTTGTGGTTTACCTTTTATACCAACTAATCATGAAATACACTGCCTACCATCTGCTCTGTTTCTTATTGGTGTTTTCGTCCTCCTTAGCTTTGGCCGAATCAAACAAGGCGTATGATGTGTTCACCAATAAAGAGTATAGTTACGAACGTAAGTATAAAGAGCTGAAAGATTTTGAAATCAACCTCAACGGAAGCATCGATGTAGAGTACTTTGCCATGCGCAATGAACAAGGAAATATGTATGATAAACTCAATGCCGGCATCGAAAATATAGCTTTACGCGAATGGAAAGAAAAACAAAAAAAATTTGAGTTAAACAATGCCCTCAAACTGCAAATAGCAGCCTACAACAATTTTATCAATCGCTCAAGCGACCGCTACTCAAGAGGAATTGACAATGATTTGAATGTAGCACTAGTGTCAATTGACATGAAAATACTTTCGGTTTGCAACAATCTTGTTACCTTCGTTCAGAGCTACTCATTCAGGATTAATAGCGGCAATTACAGGCAAAACAATGTAGACATTGATATCGGGAACTATTACACCGCCAATTTGTTTTCTCAAGAAATTAACATACTGCCTGCAACATTCAGTGACGCGCAAATAAAAGAGGCAAAGGAAATATTAATGCCCGTGATAAAAGCCTATTTTAGTGAAAGGCAGCAGACAAATCAAAACCGGCAACACGAGGCACACAATGAGGACGATGAGGAGGAAAAGCAGGTGCGCAATACCGGAAAAAACAATCAGCACACCAACAACTCAACCCCAAAAATTGATCTCAGCGAAGCCAACATATACTGGATTGCCTGGGGGCTAATACTCAGATTTCCGGCATACAGCCAAAGCACTTATGAAAATAATGGAGAAGCCTTTACCGTGTTTGTTCCGCTCGATCAGTGCAGGGCTTTGCTTGGCGATATCCCCGCCTACCAATCATTCAAACAACTTGTTAAACCGGATCACCGCTTTGCTAATTTCAATTATTTCGAAATGCTTAGCGACTACCAAAAATTCAGGTACGAACCGGCTGTTACCGCACTTTTTAAACTCAACAACGTAACAGTTAAACCCAAAATACTAACTGCAAGCAGCTACCAACTATTTAAAAACAATCAGAAAAATTTCAGAGGTGATTTTGTATATGAGTTCAACACCAAGGCCAACAATTACCAGCAAGAAGCATCTAAAAGCATTTACACTTATTATCTTGAAAACAACAATGGCAAATCTACCAAAAGAATAAATGAAGCACTGTTGGAAAAACCCCTTCGCTACTTTGATGAAAAAGGAAATTTAATTCTGCAAAAATCAACAGAAGCCTTCACGGGCAACGACTATCATTATTTTTACAATGCAACAGTGTGTTACACCCTAAATAGGGGCAATGAATCCTATCCGGGAAACGAGGCATTGAGTAAAAACTCCTTTGTAAACAATTGCCTATGCTTGCCCGATGTATGTGTAACCTTTGATGAAAATATGCAGGTATCAGCAGTAAAAATGCTCAAATACCAACATAATGATATTGAACTTGGCTTTGATGAAAAAGGAAGACTTGTAGAGGCACACACCGAGAACGATCGATACAATTACTATTATGAATACGATGCTTATGACCGATTGCATGTATATAGTGTTTATGAATACCAACGCGTGCAAAAAGAAGTTGTTTTCTTGTATCAACAAGAAGAGCGACTGCCTTACCTTCAACAAAAACACACTTACAATAATGATATTTTTGAAGAAGAAATATATCGTTGGGAATACTAAATAACATCGATGCCAAGAAGCAGAATACAGGTGGTTTACCTCAACACCCATTTGTTGATTTTGACATTCATATATATTTCTCTAATTTTATACTTCAATTCTACCACCCTTGAAAAAAATACATAGCATCATATTAATAATCTCACTGCTTATAGCAGGCACTGCTATTCACTCATGCAATAAAGATTACGCTTATTTAAAGGAAGAAACGCACCACAAAAGAATTGATAAAAACAATCCCGAAGATAGCATAGTAAAGCCTGCAGCCGACTCCACCGAAAATGTAATTATTTTAATTATTGACGGCCCTCGCTATTCCGACACCTGGGAGGCATTGGGTACACCACTCATTCCTTATCGCAAACAACTGCTAAAGTCCGGTTTTTTCTGTGCCTCTTTTTACAACAATGGAACCACCACTACCACACCGGGGCATACTGCAATTTGTACCGGTGTATACCAATCAATTAATAACTCAGGTTCCGAAATCCCTATGTATCCCTCATTCATGCAGGCATGGCGAAAATACAGCGGCAAACCGGCAGAAAAAGCTTGGATTGTAGCATCAAAAGACAAGCTTGCTGTATTGAATAATTGTAAAGACATAAAGTGGCAAAATCACTATCAACCCATGACTGATTGTGGCATCAATGGTCTTGGTGCCGGCTACCGAGACGATTTGACAACGCTTAACAAGGTGCAAAGCATATTAAGCACCCATGAGCCCAACCTAATGCTTATTAATTTTAAGCAACCCGATGCTGCAGGCCATACAGGCGATAGTTTGGCCTATGTGCAGGGTATTTTTGACACCGATAACTATGTGAATTTGTTATGGAATTTTATTCAGAGCAATGCCCACTACAAAAACAAAACAGCCCTAATTGTAACCAACGACCACGGCAGGCATAGTGCAGGTCATTTAGATGGATTTATTTCGCATGGTGATGATTGTGCAGGATGCCGACACATCGAATTTTTAGCGTTAGGACCTGATTTTAAAAATGCATTTATTAGCACCACTGCTTATGAGCAAATAGACATTGCGCCAACAATTGCTTATTTACTTGGCTTTAAAATGCCTTTTGGAAATGGGAAAGTAATGAAAGAAATGTTGGAGGATTGAGGAAAAAAATACTCACTGCTCCATCGAGTAAACCACGCGAAAACCAATATCATTCATTCGGCTGTTTTGTCCAAAAAAACTACGATCAGATAAACGGCAATTACTACCTTCACTATTCCATGAACCACCACGCAATACACGGTAGTCTCCATTCATTGGACCTTGTGGGTTGTTTTTCTTGCTTTGTTGATAGTAATTTTTATCGTACCAATCGCTGCACCATTCCCACACATTACCAGTCATGTCATAAACGCCCAAAGCATTGGGCTCTCTGCTTCCAGCGGGATGGGTTTTATTTTTGGCATTTTCATAATACCAGGCAACAAGATTGATTTCATTTGAACCTGCATATTTATAAACGTTATTATTGGATCCCCCTTTGGCTGCATACTCCCACTCCGCCTCGGTAGGCAAACGATAACTTTTTCCTGTTTTGGCATTCAGCTTTTTTATAAAAGCTTGAATATCATTCCAACTTACATTTTCTACTGGACATTTGAGGCATGCTTTAAATTCACTTGGATTTTTATCCATCACTAGCCGCCATTGCTCCTGCGTTACTTCGAACTTACTAATAAAAAACCCCTTTAAGACCACCTCATGCATTGGTCTCTCATCATCCTGCCCCTCCCTATTGCCCATCACAAATAAACCTCCTTCAACTTGAATCATTGCCATGTCAAATAGACCAGGTTTTAGTGTATCAATAGTAAAATTTAAATCGTCTTTATTGAGTTGAACAAACTTATTTTGTAAATGATGGGAGTATCTTTTCTTATATTTTTTTTCGCTGTTAAAGTTGATATTTTTGGCAAATATCATGATGCAACAACAATAAAAAACAAGTAAAAAACCTGTTATTTTTTTAAATTTTTGCATTGATTAATACTTAGTTCAAATTTTATAACAAACTCCTCAAATCAATTTTCCAAGCCCGGAATTTGGCAATAAGTTCTTGGTAGATTATCCCGCTCAAGAATTATACAACTCCATTACCGTAATCTCTGGTAAAATGCCCACTCTGCCCGGGTAGCCCAAAAAACCTAGACCGCGATTTACGTAAATGTACTGATTGCCTTCGCGGTACAAATCGGCCCACTGCTTGTAAATATATTTTGATGGGCTCCACCTAAAACCGGGAATTTCAATGCCAAACTGCATGCCGTGTGTGTGTCCGCTAAAGGTAACATCTATGTCGGGGTACTGTTTTCTGATTTGTGCATCCCAATGCGATGGGTCGTGCGAAAGCAATAATTTTACAGGGTAGTTTTCGGTTCCGGCATGTGCCTGTTCAATTTTTCCATATTTAGGGAAACGCATAGCTGCACCCCAATTCTCAACGCCCAACACCGCAATTTCAGCACCCTCTTTCTTCAAGGCGATATGTTCGTTCATTAGTAATTTCCATCCGAAATGCGCATGTATGTCTTTTAAAGCTTCAAAATTTTTTAGTTTTTCCTCTGCACTAGGCCACTGCACATAGTCGCCATAATCATGATTGCCTAAGGTAGAGTAAACGCCCATTGGAGCTTTTATTTGTTTGAGCACAGCTGCGTGAGGCAGCACCTCATCGGTGATGTTGTTCACTAGGTCGCCCGTAAAAAATATCACATCGGCATTTTGTTCTTGAATGAGTTTAACCGCTTTTTCTAAGGGTTCAGAGGAAACAAAACTACCGGTATGTATGTCACTCAAATGAACAATTTTTAAGCCATTGAATGCCGCAGGAAGGTTAGGCAATACCAATCTCACTTTTCTAACTTTGTAATCAAAAGCTGACTTTACCATTCCGTAAATGAATGCACCAAATGGTATTGCTGCCAACAACACCGCAGCTTGATTTAAAAACTTCAATCTTGATATATCAGCTGTATTGCCTCTATTAGATGATGCTGAAGAAAACAACAAACCATAAATCCAACGCATTAATCTACCCAAATCATCAATTAAAATAAAGGTTGAACCAATCAGTTTACAAATCAACAGCATAATGGCAAATGCAAATAAATAAATACGTGCAAAGGCCCACCAATCTTGAAAGGGAATAAATATACCAATCACCATTAATCCAACTGTGTAGGCGGTAAAACCCCAATAGATATTGCGTACCAACATTTTCTTAAATGGGCTTAAATTGGTAATCAGCAAAGCTACTGCCTGATAAAAATAAACATCTATCAGCAGCACTAATCCTATGCCTAGAAGAAAGCGCAATAATAAGGGCATCATAAATTAATTAGTGAATAACAAACAACGGCCCCACAGGACTTGTTCTTTTGAGCTTAATAAAAATCAATACTATAAGGAAGTCTGGCTTGAATACCTTGCATGCTTACCAGTTCTTGCGCTTTGTGGAAGTAACGTGCTTCGCTACCCAGTTTATAGTCCAAATATTTAGTTTCAGCTTCTTCACCCAGTTCAGATAATAACTCTTTAAAAGGGTCTTTGGCTTCGGGTAATTCTACCAACCTATATTTAGAGAGCTTTGCCAATTTGGCTGCCTCGGCAAGCGCCTCGTATAGGCCGCCATAAGCGTCAATCAACCCTATTTTTTTAGCTTCAACACCACTCCACACACGTCCTTGTCCTATACTATCTACATCTGACTGCTTCATTTTGCGCCCATCAGCCACTCTTTTGGTAAAGGTATCGTAAACTTTTTCTACTCCTTGTTGCATAATTTGCTTTTCTTCGGCAGTTAAAGGCCTTGCCATTGAACCAAAATCAGACATACGGTTTGTTTTTACAGTGTCGAAGGTAATGCCTAGTTTGTTGTTGAACAGTTTTTGGGCATTAAAAATGAGACCAAATACCCCAATTGAGCCTGTAATGGTGGTAGGGCTTGCATATATTTTTCGAGACGCGGCACTAATGTAGTAACCTCCTGAAGCTGCCACATCGCCCATAGAAACCACTACTGGTTTAACTTTGTTGGCAAGGGCCGCTTCGCGCCAAATTACTTCACTGGCCAATGCACTTCCTCCAGGCGAATTTACACGTAATACTATGGCCTTTACTTTCTCATTTAAACGAGCATCTCTAATCGCTTTTGAAACTGTTTCAGAGCCAATTTTATCGCTACCGGCTTCACCCTCTTCAATTTGTCCTGTAGCATAAATTACCGCTATTTGGGCATCTTTAATACTCTTTTTAATTTGATCGGGGGCGTTTTCATATTTTCCTAAAGCAATCAGTTGAGGTTTGTCTTTTGCTTTTGTTTTGTTGGTCAACTTTTTCAACTCATCGAGCACTTCATCTTTATAAACCAAACGGTCAACCAACTTGTACTCAAGGGCGTCTTCGGGCTCGCGAATGCTAATATTATCGGCCCATTGATTCAATTCTGCAACAGTAAGGTTGCGTGAAGAAGCCATTTGTTCTACCATGTGATTCCAAATATGTTGCAAAAAAGCTCTTGTTTGTACACGGTTATCATTACTCATTTTATCCAATATAAAGGGCTCTACGGCACTTTTATAACGACCATGTCTGATTACTTGCGTTTCTACCTCTATCTTTTCGAGCAAGCCTTTGTAAAACATAATTTCTGCTCCAAGCCCCTTTAGCTCTAATGAACCCTGAGGATTGAGATAAATCTTATTGGAAACACTTGCTAAATAATAGGATTTTTGGGTGTACCCTTCGCTGTATGAAATGATTGTTTTACCGGTCTTTTTGAAATCGAGTAGTGCATTTCTTATTTCTTCAACGCTAGCCATACCTGCATTTACAGTTGACAATTCCATGTAAATGCCTTTGATATTTTTATCGCTTTTTGCCTTTCTTAAATTATCCAATATGGTATTTAATCCAACGCTACCTTCTCCTCCAAAAGAGGCAAAACTTAAATTTTCAAATGGGTTTTTGGAAGCT